>JAISYB010000159.1 GCA_031270215.1 Streptococcaceae bacterium
ATCGTTCTGTCCAAGAGCGTCGAGATATTCTGGATATCACCAATGTCTTATATCCAGATGATTCAAGCTATCAAGGTCGTCAATTACGCTTAATACAGGAATATTTCTTTGTTTCTGCCGGCTTGCAGACGATTGTTAAACACTATCTAAAGCAAGGACTGCCACTTGAAAAATTCCATGAAAAGATTGCCGTACATATCAACGACACTCACCCAGCACTTGCGGTAACTGAGCTGATGCGCTTATTAGTTGATGAGCATGAGGTCGGCTGGAATAAGGCGTGGGAAATTACTGTCAAAACGATGAGTTATACGAACCATACGATTTTGCAGGAAGCCTTGGAAAAATGGCCGATTGATATGATTGCCCATGTTGTGCCACGGATTTATCAAATTATCATTGAAATTGATGATCGCTTTGTCAAGGATTGGCAGGGAAAAATCGAAGATAATCTGATTTGGCGAACAAAAATTATCCAAGATGATCAAGTGCATATGGCAAATCTAGCAATTATTGGTTCTCATTCGGTTAATGGTGTGGCGAAAATTCATTCACAATTGCTAAAAGATGTTGTCCTAAATGATTTCTATCAGCTTTATCCTGAGCGTTTTAATAATAAGACCAATGGGATTGCATTAAGACGCTGGTTGCAATTAGCTAATAGCGAGCTGTCAGCACTTTTGGATGAAACAATCGGCAATACTTGGCGTTTTGACCATCATCAGCTGAAAAAGCTACTAGATCATCAAGATGATACCCGTCTGTTGCTCGCATTACGCGAAGTAAAATATAAAAACAAGGTACGTTTAGCAAAATACATCAAAGAAACACAGAATGTAACAGTCAATCCAGAGGCAATTTTTGATGTTCAAATTAAACGACTACATGCTTATAAACGTCAGCTGTTAAATTTGCTACACATCATTAAGCTGTATCAGGATTTAAAGGCAGATCCGGATTTGGCGATTGAACCAAGAGTTTTCATTTTTGGCGCAAAGGCTGCACCAAGCTATTATTTTGCCAAATCAGTCATCAAAGTCATCAATGAGGTTGCAAAATTAGTCAATAATGACCCAGACATCAAAAATAAACTCAAGGTAGTTTTCCTTGAAAATTACAATGTCACACTTGCAGAATTAATTATTCCGGCAGCAGACGTCAGCGAACAAATTTCGCTCGCTTCAAAGGAAGCCTCAGGAACCTCAAACATGAAGCTAATGGCAAATGGTGCGATCACCATTGCAACACTTGATGGTGCAAATATTGAAATTAAAGATGCAGTCGGCGAGGAGCATATCATCATTTTTGGTCTGACTAAAGACGAGGTTTATCAACAGTATCGTGAGCAAAACTATCACAGCTGGTCAGTTTATAATGACAATCCGGATATCAAACGAGTTGTTGATGCATTGATTGATGGTACGATTCCAAATATTCAAAGAGAGGGGTATGAAATCTACGATTCATTGATTAAATATAACGATGAATACTTTGTTTTACTCGACTTCTTGCCATATGTTGTAGCGCAGGAGAAGGTCAATGATCTCTACCAAGACGAGAAGGCTTGGCAAAAATCCAGCTTAATCAATATTGCAAATGGCGGAGAATTTTCATCTGATGATACAGTTAAAGAATATGCTGAGGAAATTTGGGGAATTGAGCCGGGTGCTAAAACAAGATGGTAAAAACTACTGTGCCGTTATAAATGGTATAAATTGCTGTTATATAACTTGGCAAGAGATAGTTAGACCATAGATTTACGGTTACAGTTTGGCTCTTAGCGTTATTTGAGATAACGTTAAGGGTCTTTTTATATAGTAAGCGGAAGTTATTGTCGAAGTAGATAGAAATATAAGTCACACGTCCGTATAGTCGGCTGATGAATACCGTTTGCAGAGTACGGATAATTTGATTTAGAGCAAAAGTAAACGATCCCGCCTTGCTCTTGGCCGTATTTTCTCGTATACTAAGAGTTGAAATAACGATGATAGGAGCTTGATATGAAAAAAGGATTAATTGCATTGTTGGGAATAAGCTTATTGATTTTAGGCGGCTGTAGTAGTGGCAAGGATAAACCGAAGGATACATCAAAGGAAGCAACGATTGGTGTATTGCAAATGTTAAAACACGGGTCGCTTGACGCTTCTTATAAAGGTTTTTTAGCCGGACTTAAGGAAAATGGCTACGAGGTTGGTAAAAATCTCGAAATAGATTATCAGGTCGGTACAGGGGCGCAGGATAGTTTAAAGAGTATGAGCGAAACGCTAGTTAAAAAGCAACCGGATTTGCTATTAGGAATTGCAACACCGGCGGCGATTTCTCTCCTCAACGAAACGACAGAGATTCCGATTGTCATCACAGCTGTGACTGACCCTGTCACTTCAAAGCTAGCTAAAAGTGAGGATAAGCCCGGTGGTAATGTAACTGGAACGACAGATATGGTGCCGATTGAAAAGCAGATTGATTTATTGTTAAGCATTAAGGATAATATCAAAACGGTCGGAATTGCTTATAATGCTGGCGAGGGAAATTCTAAAATCCAAGCGGATTTAGCAATAAAAGCGTTGAAAAAGAAAGGTGTAGAAGCCAAGGTTTTGACAGCTAACTCAACAAATGACGTACAATCAGTTGTTACAAGCTTGGCAAAGAATACTGATGCCATCTATATTCCAACAGATAATACTTTTGCAACTGCCGCACCGATTGTTGGTGAGGTTGCCAAGGAATATAAGATTCCGGTAGTTGCAGGATCTGCGGAGCAGGTAGAAGCCGGCGCTTTAGCGACTTACGGTATTGACTATACTTCTCTTGGTAAACAAACAGGAGAAATGGCAGCTAAAATTTTAAAAGGTGAAGCTAAAGCCGCAACATTTCCGATTGAAACCGCCAAGGATTTGAAATTAATTGTTAATCAAAAAATGGCAAAAGCGCTAGGGATTGACCCTGAAAGTATCAAAGTACCGAATTAAAATTAAATTCTCTGCCCATTCAGGTAAAGAAGTTACAACTCCAAAAAATTCAGCCAGAAATTAGGCTGGATTTTTTTGTATCGTTATTTTTTAACACATCTTAATACATCAATTATTATCTGAACTTTTTAACATCAGTTTACAGCTATTTCTCCGTTTTCTTTCCTTTTTAGCGTAGCCATATTCTCTATATTAAGGGGGAATCAAATAAGCTTTTAATCAAAGTGTTTCAAAAAATCTTAGAGATTGAAATTTTTTTATCTTTATAGTGGAGTAAAGTGGAGGAATGTGGTAATATATTGTTATTATGTGGTAGAAATTGATGGGAGGCGATTAATCATGTTTATGGGTGAATACAAGCATAGTATTGATACTAAAGGTCGTCTGATTGTCCCATCAAGGTTTCGAGATGGTTTAGCCAATCGATTTATCATTACCAGAGGCTTAGATGGCTGTTTGGCTGGCTATTCCATGGAAGAATGGGAAAAGATGGAAACAAAGATTGAGGAATTACCTTTTTCTAAAAAACAATCTCGCAATTTCATTCGCTTTTTCTATTCGGCAGCAACAGAATGTGAAATAGATAAGCAAGGTAGGGTTAATATTCCATCAACATTAAGAGAATATGCTGGCTTAGTTAAAGAGTGTGTCGTTATCGGAGCTTCCAAACACATTGAAGTTTGGGACAAGGAGAAATGGGAAACATTACAAGATAGCTTTAGTGATTTAGAAGAAACAATGATGGACTTTGGTTTTTAAAAATATTGTATAGATAGGAGTTTGCAGTGGGTGAATTTAAACATGAAACAGTACTATTAGAAGAAACAGTTAATTCACTCAATGTGAAAGCTGACGGCATTTATGTTGATTGTACATTGGGAGGGGCTGGTCATAGCGAGTATTTGCTCAGTAAGCTCAATGAAAAAGGTCACCTCTATGCCTTTGATCAAGATCCTGTCGCGATTGAAAATGCTAAAGTACGTTTAAAAAAATATATTGATTTAAAGATGGTTACATTAGTGCAATCTAATTTCAGTAAACTTAATGAAAAAATAACACAACTAGGGGTTACAGGTGTTGATGGTGTGGTGTATGATTTAGGAGTGTCTTCTCCGCAGCTTGATATTGCACTACGTGGTTTTAGCTATCATCAGGATGGACCGCTTGATATGCGAATGGACAGCACAAGCTGTTTGACAGCTGAAATCGTTGTAAATACTTATCCATATCAAGACTTGGTTCGGATTTTTTATCGTTATGGTGAAGAGAAGTTTGCTAAGCAAATTGCCAGAAAAATCGAAGAAACTAGAGTTCATCAACGCATTAAAACAACAACGGAACTAGTAGAGATTATTAAATTAGCTATTCCGCAAAAAGCAAGGCGAACTGGTGGACATCCTGCTAAAAGAATTTTTCAAGCTATCCGCATTGAAGTTAATCAGGAGCTGGATGCGATTGAAACATCTTTAGAGCAGGCGATAGAGCTGTTAAATCTCAATGGCCGTGTAAGTGTGATTACATTTCATTCGCTTGAGGATAGAATCGTTAAGAATATCTTTAAGGAATATAGTACAGTTTGGAACCTGCCACAAGGAATCCCTATCGTACCTGATGAGCTACAACCGATTTTAGAGTTAGTCAATCGAAAGCCGATTTTACCTAGCGAGCAGGAAGTAGCAGAAAATCGTCGTGCAAGAAGTGCAAAATTGCGAGTTGTTGAGAGAATAAGAAGGTGCTGAACACTATGGTAAATATAAAGGAAGAACAATTTAACCAAAATGATATCGTAGAACATGATAATCGGCATGAAAATGTCCAAAAAATCAAGGCGCATTTACCGAAGCTAAAGAAGGTAACCTTGCTTGAAAAGTGTTTTTACACAGCACTTATCATTACGGCAATAACACTTGCGGTGAGTAAAATCTACATCAGAAATTTAATTGAGTCTACGCAAACCGAGATTGGCATGGTACAATCATCAATAGATGAAAAAAATCAAAAGATTGAAGATTTAAAGCAACAGCAAAATGAACTTTTACGCACCGACCGAGTGAAAGAGATTGCTGAAAAAGAAGGTCTAAAAACGACTGATAATAATTTTAGGAAGTTGGACTAATGCGCTTAATAAATAGAATTATAAATCAAATTGAAAACAAAGGGAGCGACAACCCTATTTATAACCGTAAACGGATAGGGATGTCCCTTTTTTTCGTGACGGTTTTTATTTTGGGAATTTTTGTGATGAGATTTGCGATTATTATCTCAACTGGGAAGGTACAAAATGTTGATTTGAAAAAACAAGCAAATGACCGTTATTACGGCACAGTTGTCACGCATGCCAAACGTGGGACGATATATGACCGATATGGTGAAGCGATTGCTGATGACGCAACGAGTTACTCGGTTATTGCCATTACTTCTTCAAGCTATAAGGGGATTGATCCAAAAACCAAGAAAGAAGTTAAGCTCTATGTCGAAGGCGAAAACTATAATAAAATTGCCGATATTTTAAATCAACGTCTAGGAATTGATAAAACAACAGTTTTAGATACGCTTGAAAGCGGCAAAGAAAAGAAGCTTTATCAGGTTGAGTTCGGAGAAAAAGGGCGTAATATTTCTCTAACTACCAAAGAGGAAATAATCAAAGACTTGGATAATGCAGGTATTAAGGGTATCGAATTTGTTGACCATCCAGCACGACTTTATCCAAATGGGCAGTTTGCTTCGCATTTTATCGGTGTTTCGCAGCTCAAGGATGAGGACAATGAACAAAGCGGTTTAGTCGGAAGCTTCGGTCTTGAAGCTGCCTACAATAGTATTTTGAGTGGAACAGACGGCATATCAATTTATCAGAAAACCCCTGCGGGTAATCCGGTTGCCAATACTTTTAAACAAAAGGTAAAAGTAAAGGACGGCGAGGATATTTACACAACACTTGACAGTAGTCTACAGAATTATCTGGAAACCTTAATGGATCAAGTGCAGGAGGAGATGAATTCTAAATGGCTGACAGCCACTCTAATGACAGCCGACACAGGCGAAATCTTAGCGACTAGTCAGCGCCCAACCTTTAATCCTGATACAGGTGATTATCCTGATGATCCTAATTTTCAATGGCGGAATCTTTTAACCGAAGGTGATTATGAGCCGGGTTCAACGATTAAGGTCTTTACCACAGCTGCCGCACAAAATGAAGGAAAGTTCAATCCTAATGCAACTTATACAGCCGGTACGATTAAGGTCGCCGATACAGAGATTAATGACTGGGATACCTTAAAAGGTTTGCGTACATTAACCTTTCAACAGGCACTTTCTAACTCGTCAAACGTTGGAATGGTGACCCTTGAGCAAATGATGGGAGATACCACTTGGCATAACTATCTACAGCGCTTTGGCTTTGGACAAACACCTAATAGCGGTTTGCTCAATGAATACGCTGGTGCACTGCCGTCGGACAATGTCGTAGATACAGCAATGAGTGCTTACGGACAAGCAATTAGCGTTAGTCCGCTGCAAATGCTAAGAGCCTTTACTGCCGTGAGTAATAACGGTAAAATGCTAGAACCACATTATGTTGCTAAGGTTGTTAATAATGATAATAAAACGGAGAAAATCAACGAACCGGAGGTAGTTGCTCAACCAATTACTGCTGATACAGCAGCCAAGACACGTGAATATCTCATTCAAGTCGGGACAGATCCTGACTGGGGAACGGCATATTCTCATACTAAAATGGCACCAATCTATGAAGCAGGCGGCGCAACAATTGCTGTTAAAACGGGATCAGCACAGATTGCCGGCGAGGGCGGCTACTTGGACATGCTGGAAGCGAGTAATTTACTTTACTCCGTTGTCATTATGGCGCCAAGTGATAATCCAAAATATGTCATGTATGTTACAATGAAGCAGCCAGAGCATTACACTGGGCTGGTGATGAGTGAGATTACTAATCCGCTCTTGGCAAGAGCAATGGCACAAGACGTGACATCAATCAGTGCTTCAGCTGATTATTCAATGGCACAGGTCGAGGTAGCCGATTATGTCGATGAGGATATCAATACTGCTGCAAGTGATGCCAGACGTGAAGTGCTACATCCGGTCATTATCGGTAACGGCTCAAAGGTCTTAGCACAATCCATTCAAGCTAAAGCAAAGGTAGATCCAAACAGTAGACTCTTACTACTTAGTAGTGGAGATATGACAATGCCTGATGTGACTGATTGGACGAAGAAGGATTTACAGGCGTTTGAAAAGCTAACAGGCGTAAATGTCAAAATCGAAGGTAGCGGCAAGGCGGTCAGCCAGTCCATTGTCTACGGAAAAGCAATCAATAAGGGTGATAAGCTTAGTGTCAGCTTGAGTTAGACAAATAAGCAATTTTCATCATTTTCGGGTGTCGCTTGATTTTCTTCAAGGGATAAGCAAGCGACACTTTTTAATTTAGGAAATTCTTTCAGTCGCATATTCATATAAAAGTAATTTGCCCGACATCAAGCTTTCTTTGAAAATTTCAGGTGTTAAAAAGGTTGCTGTCAGACAAAGTGTACCGATATTCTCGCTTAATTAAAGCAGCTAGAATATCAGGTAAACCAACATTTAGATAGGAGTTCGTTTTGAATCTTTCAACTATGTTTTTAGTAGCAGCGATGACTTTCGCGCTAACATTTAGCTTAATGCCATTATTCATTGGTTATTTTCAACTGAAGAAGATTGATGGTCAGCAAATGCACGAGGATGTCAAGCAACATCTTCAAAAGGCAGGGACGCCAACGATGGGTGGGGTGGTCTTTTTGGTTGCAATTCTTTTGATAACGACATTATCCGGTTGGTTCATGAAGCTGTTTACCACACACACTTTCATTTTACTATTCATTATCTTGCTTTACGGTATCTTAGGCTTTTTAGATGATTTCCTAAAGATATTTAAGCATAAAAATGAGGGCTTGAAGGCAAAGCAAAAGCTTGTCGGGCAGATTATCGGGGCAGTTATCTTCTTTTGGGTTTATCAGGGCGAGGATTTCTCCAATCAGCTCAATTGGTTTGGCACGCAGCTGCACCTTGGCTGGTTTTATGCAATCTTTCTTGTCTTTTGGTTGGTCGGTTTTTCAAATGCGGTCAATCTAACAGACGGCATTGACGGCTTGGCGAGCATTTTGGTAGTCATTTCTCTGTCTTGTTATGGCGTAATCGCAGTTCACCAGAAGCAATACGACGTTTTACTCGTTATCGTCAGCTCAATCGGTTCTTTAGTCGGATTCTTTGGTTTTAATCATAAACCAGCAAAGATTTTTATGGGAGATGTTGGCTCTCTTGCGCTTGGCGGCTTACTTGCGACGATTTCAATCCTCTTGCACCAAGAGTGGACATTGCTTTTAATCGGTATCATCTATGTTTTGGAAACAAGCAGCGTGATGCTACAAGTTGCGTCATTTAAGCTTTTTGGTCGACGGATTTTTGCTATGAGCCCGATTCATCATCATTTTGAGCTAGGTGGTTTCTCAGGTCGGGGTAAGCCGTGGACGGAATGGCAGGTTGACTTTCTCTTTTGGGCAGTCGGTATTGCGGCAGGTGCGCTTACGCTTTTCATCTTATACTAAGTAATTTCGCGGCATTTCGCCGCTTTTTTGTGTTTAGGGGAATACGTTAAATCGGTGCTTATGGGGGAAATGCGCTAAGGCAGGTTACCACTTGCTTTTGGGTAATAGTCAACCGCTTTGCTATTCATCTCCACAAAATATTTTCCGCTTTCTTTTAATTATAAATATTTAGTAAGGTAAGTGTCTAGAATTTAGTTAGAGGTGAAAAATCAATAATATCAGGATTTAAGAGGACAAAGAAATTTGTTCTCTTTTTTCGATTGTTCAGATTTTAAAAAAAAGAAAAGGAGTTGAATCTCAATGAAAAAGAAGTTACGAAATTTATTTTTTCTTATTCTCATTATATTTGGCTTATCACTAATAATAGGCACCCTGTCATTTTGACCTAGATTT
>JAISYB010000162.1 GCA_031270215.1 Streptococcaceae bacterium
TCCAAATGGAAGGTATTTTCTCCATAAGCGTTCCAAATGCGTTGCATATCTCCTGGTAGCGACCCCGCACTAGAAATCTCAACTGCATTTTTATCTAAGATTTCATTTAGCTTCAGCAATACAGCAGCTTGAGTCAATTCTGTTTTTAATGCGTCAGAATATTTGTTAAATTTTTCTTGACTAAAATGTCCTTCAAATTCAGGCATAAAATTCTTGCGGTTGAACTTGATGTTAGATAATCTTGTACGTTCATTTTCCCATTGTGCTTTATTGATTTTCAGAGAATCACCGAATTGTGAACGATAATCTCCCAATTTATCAAAGATTGCTTCTAGAGCAGCTTTAGCGTCTGCAACCACTTGGAAGCCATCAAATTTAGTCGTTTGAAAGCGACTAACATTAATATTTAAGAAACTTGTAGTGTCAAAATCGTATAAAGTTTTACTACTGGTTGTAAAATCAGAATATCTCGTACCCACACCAATGACCAAATCGGCTTTTAGCAAGGCTTTATTGGCTGCCGATGAACCTAAAACACCAGCGCCACCCATTGCCTGTTCAAAATCAATTGAGACAACAGATTTTCCTGCATGGGTTTCTGTAATCGGAATATTAGCGCTACTAGCGATTTGTTTAGCAATCAAACCGGCTCCGGAATACTTAGCACCACCACCAAGGAGTAAAACAGGATACTTACTTTTTTTAATTAACTCAACTGATTGTTCAACTTCTCGAGAGCTTGGAGTTCTTCTATCCATGTAATGCACACGCTTCTTGAAAAAATGAAGCGGATATTCATACGACTCGCCCTCCGTATCTTGACAAATCGAAATGGTAACAGGGCCTGTAATCTCAGGATTTGTTAAAACCTCAAAGCCATGAATTAATGCGCTCATCAATTGCTCAGGACGTTGAACACGATCCCAATATCTTGAAACTGGTTGAAAGGCATCGTTTGTTGTAATCGCAGCGCTCAAGGGTTGCTCCATTTGTTGAAGCACTGGGTCAGGCTGCCTAGAAGAAAACGTATCAGCTGGAATAAGTAATACAGGAATATTATTCGCAAAAGCTGTTCCTGCAACTGTAACTAGGTTAGCAGAGCCAGGGCCAGATGAGGCGGATACGGCGTAAATCTTCCTTCTAAGTGATTGTTTAGCAAAGGCGACAGCCGCATGTCCCATACCTTGTTCATTTTTACCTTGAAAGCTTTTTAAATGTCCAGGCGCTTCTTGAAGCGCTTCCCCAATACCGAGAACATTACCATGCCCAAAAATATGGAAAACACCTTCAACGAACGGACTTTCTTCTCCATCAATCGATATATACTGCTGGTTTAAAAATTTAATCAACGCTTGAGCAGTTGTTAAGCGAATTGTTTCCGTCATATCTATTCTCCTTTTTTACTTATCAATTGAATAAGTAACCGTTTTGATTTCAAAGTCATTATACGACTATTTTTTTAGCTTGTCAATTGATTGTGCTCATTTTTTGGAATATTTCTTAGTTATTTTGGAGTTATTTGGATTTTTCTTGCGCATATCTTGCTTTTCTGTTAAACTTACACCATAAAGCAATCATTTCTGCTTTAAACGGCAGAGCTAAACAACCAATCATAAGAAAAAGGAGCAATGACAATGATTACAATCAATCTTTCATTTTACCCAAAGGAAGAAAAGGAAGCTGAATTTATTGATTTTATGAAAAACTTAGCGGAGCAATCTAAGCAAGAAACCGGAAATATTACTTATAATTTTGCAAAAGACCTCAACGAAGAGCATAAATATACCTTGATTGAGCATTGGATAACGGATAGTTATTTACAGAACCATCGCAAAACAAATCATTTTGCTCATTTTACAAATAATATTGATAAATTGATTAAAAAGATGTCGCTTACTTCCTTTGATGCGGTACCAAGACAGATTTAATATTTAAAGCAATCATAAAAGACGGCAACAAATTGGCTAAAACTGACTTTGTTGCTTTTTTGACTGTCAAGCATTGCAAACAATCAAGTCGCTTAATTACAAGGAGGTAAAATAACGGCAATGAGCGATATAGAAATCATCTACTGCGTATCTTACCTCCTAAGTGTTATCGCTATCCCTTTAAGCCATATGACTGTTTAGCTCGCATAAACAAGAACCGCCTCCATATTAGTTTCATACGTAGACTTCCCTGTGCTAGCGTTATTATTCGTAGGTTTAAAACGCCACTGGAGTTCTTTTTTATCTCGAACATTATCAGCCTTAAGCACATCTAATCTTAAGTTTGCTTCTAAGTCTTTACTTGCTATATACCAGGCATAATTATCATAAAATGAGTAAGACCCTGCCCAGATGCTATTACTTGATTCACTTAATGGCACAATACTCTCTACACCTTCTTGAGCTTCATAGACCGTCCCAAAGCCTGCTTGAATCAAATCCTGACGAAGGGTTAATCCCCTGTTTTCAGCATTGAGCTTTAGTGCTTCAAAATCACTAGAAGTTAAATGAGCCAAAACATCAGCCGCTTCACTTCGGAACAGCCTATGACGATTAAATGGATTATTGGTAGGATCAGTGTATACATATGTTGTACCATGACTATAACTTGAAATCTTATCTCCATAGTTTTTTAAAGACCAAGTTCTAGAAGAAAGAAATTGGTTGAATATATAGAACACGTAGGAGGTATCCAAATAATTATAATATATAGCCAGGACATCCAAATCACTCCAATAATTGTTAAACGACCTTACCTTCATAAGGAAGGCAATAGAGAAACCATTGGCAATTCGCAGGTTACTTTTAAAGTTTTTATTCAAACGATTGTTATGAATAATACCACTATCAACAAAAAGCTTTTGGTCAGTTTCTAGCGTTTGCTGTGCTGCTTGAAACTGTTCATCAATGGCCATTCTTGCCTTAACGATTGAGGTTTGAGGTGTTGCAGTCTCATCTGTCGCAAGATACCTGTCATCTTGGGCGATTGCTTCTGTCAAATTACTAATTGCTTGAGTTGCAGTATTCTTTTCTTGATTCATCAAAGCAACCATCTCGTCTGGCAAGCCTACTTTATCCTGCGTATCGATTGCTTCAATCACCGACTGATAGTTGACGACACGATCATTGAGTAACTCTTTATCATAAACAACACCAGCCACCAGCATCGCATATAGCCAATAATATGCTTGGTAGTTTTTTTCTTGAAAGGTAGCCCGCGCACTCAAAGTTTGAGTTTGCCAGTTTTTATCTAAACGTTGAAATTCATCAAAGGTTTCAAAAATATTTTTATCTGATGTTGAGCTATTAGATGCCGTAATCGCTACTCCAAGCTCTCTAAGTCCATTAATCAACGTATAGTTTCCGGACTTGCCAGATCTTTCATCACTGCCTGACTGGACGACCTTTGAAGAATAAAGATTTTGCATTTTACGTTCAACGTCTAAATATGCAACCTCCGAGTCAACATCTTGCCTTTTGATAGCCTTCTCCGCACTGGTTAAGACACTATAATTTTCTCCGTCATTTAGTAATCCATCTACTGAGTTATCAACCTCTTGAATCTTTGCCATGAGAACATTTTTAGTCGCATTGTCAATAATCGCTGAGGTAGCTTGCGCAAGCTGCGTTTGTAGCGCCTTGATTTGATCGGAAATTTCATTTAACTTCTTAGTTGTTGCATCTTCTTCTTCGCCACCCATGAACAAATGAGCGATGTCGAATACCCCATCAATAGCCGACGATATATTAGCCCCAGAGTCTCCACAGGCCTTTTCAACCATCGGAATAACCAATTTGAGAAATACTTTTATTTCTATTTCCGCTATCGCAATTCCATCAATGGCAAGGTTTGTCTCACCATTCTCATTGATTATTTCAAACTTCGGCTGATAAGTATCGTTCAGTGAGGCTGCTTTGGCGACAGTGACCTTACTATCGTCACTCTGATAG
>JAISYB010000185.1 GCA_031270215.1 Streptococcaceae bacterium
CAACAATGGTCATGGTTGATGAACCAACGCTTCAAGCTAATCGATTAGCAACGCTTGCGCTACTTAAAGCAGAAATCTTGAAGCTTGCTGATTTTAGTTTGATTAAAGTGAAATAGCTATTGAAAGTAGGGATTTTGATGAATGATGAAAAAATTGCCCGAATTAATGCCTTAGCTCACAAAGCTAAGACGGAGGGATTGACTGATTTAGAAAAGGAAGAGCAGCAAGAGCTGCGCAAGGCATATCTTGCTTCCGTAAAGAAAAATCTACGTCATCACATTGAGGGCATTAAAGTTGTTGACCCGACAGGTCAAGATATTACACCGGAAAAATTAAAGCAAATACAAAAGCAAAAAGGTCTACATGGAAGATAATGCCTTGTTTGACCTAAGGAGGAAAGTGATGAGCGAAAATTTATCGACAAAGTATCAGCCAAAGGAGGTTGAGGCAGGCAAGTATCAATGGTGGCTTGAGCAGAATTTTTTCAAGCCAAGTGGAGATGTCGCCGCTAAACCATATTCAATCGTTATTCCACCGCCAAATGTAACAGGAAAGCTGCACCTAGGTCATGCGTGGGATACAACGCTTCAGGATATGATTATCCGTCAAAAGCGTATGCAAGGCTTTGACACGCTTTGGCTGCCCGGTATGGATCATGCAGGGATTGCAACGCAAGCAAAGGTAGAGGCACGTCTTGCAGAAGAAGGCATTTCTCGTCATGATTTGGGTCGTGAAAAGTTTTTAGAGAAGGTCTGGGAATGGAAGGACGAATACGCTGCAACAATCAAGGAGCAATGGGGTAAGCTTGGACTGTCTGTTGATTACTCACGCGAACGATTCACCCTAGATGAAGGTTTGTCGAAAGCTGTACGAAAAGTCTTTGTAAGTTTATACGACAAAGGTTTGATTTACCGCGGTGAGAAATTAATCAATTGGGATCCAAAGGCACAAACAGCGCTGAGCGACATTGAGGTAATTCATAAAGATGTAAACGGAGCGTTTTACCATATCAATTATCAACTGACTGATGGCACAGGTGTCGTTGAGATTGCAACGACCCGCCCTGAAACTTATCTTGGCGATACCGCAGTTATTGTCAATCCGGCAGATGAACGCTATCAACATCTCATCGGTAAAACGGTCACACTCCCAATAATCAATCGCATAATCCCAATACTTGCAGATGAGCATGCGGATATGACTAAAGGTACTGGTATTGTTAAAATCACACCGGCACATGATCCAAATGACTTTGAGGTCGCACTACGCCATCATCTACCGATGATTAATATGATGAATAATGATGGCACAATCAATGCCGAGGGTGGAAAATACGAGGGCTTAGATCGTTTCGTTGCACGTAAGCAGATTATTAATGACTTAAAAGAGTTAGGCGCATTGGTTGATATCAAGGAAACCGTCCATCAAGTCGGGCACTCCGAGCGTAGTGGGGCGATTGTTGAACCACGCTTGTCAACTCAATGGTTTGTCAAAATGGACGAGCTTTCGCGGCTAGCAATCAATAATCAAGCAACTAAGGACGCTGTCACGTTTTTTCCGCCACGCTTTAATCAAACCTTTATGCGCTGGATGGAGGGCGTGCATGACTGGGTTATCTCTCGTCAGCTATGGTGGGGACACCAGATTCCGGCTTGGTATCACAAGACGACAGGCGAAGTTTATGTTGGTATGGCTGCACCGGAAGATGTTGACAATTGGGAGCAGGATACTGATGTGCTAGATACATGGTTCTCATCAGCACTCTGGCCATTTTCAACAATGGGCTGGCCGAATACAGAAGCAGCCGACTTCAAACGTTATTTTCCAACCTCAACCTTGGTTACAGGCTATGACATCATTTTCTTTTGGGTCAGCCGAATGATTTTCCAGAGCTTAGAATTTACTGGGGAGCGCCCATTTGAGAATGTCCTAATCCATGGTTTAATCCGTGACGAAGAGGGACGTAAGATGAGTAAATCGCTTGGTAACGGGATTGATCCAATGGATGTTATCGAAAAATACGGCGCAGACGCACTGCGCTGGTTCTTAATTAACGGCTCAACGCCTGGACAGGACATTCGCTTTAGCTATGAAAAAATGGACGCAGCTTGGAATTTTATCAATAAAATCTGGAATGTTTCTCGTTACATCATTATGAATACCGAGGGGATAAGCGTCACAGAGCTAGACTTCTCAAATAATCGTAATGCAACGGATGACTGGATTTTGACTCGCCTAAATCAGACAATTGATAGCGTGAGTGAGCTATTTGATAAATTTGAATTTAGCGAGGCAGGACGTATTCTTTATAATTTCATCTGGGATGAGTTTGCGGATTGGTATATCGAATTGACTAAAGAGGTGCTTTATGGAGAAGATGAATCAGCTAAGCAGACTACTAAGTCAGTCTTAATCTATGTTTTGGATCAAATCCTACGCTTGCTTCACCCAATCATGCCCTTTGTAACTGAGGAGATTTGGCAAAAAATCCCCCATGACGGTCAAACAATTCTCACTGCAGACTATCCTGTTGCAGAACACAGCTTGGATAATCCCGAAGCGCTTTTAGGAGTCGAAGCAATGAAAGAGCTAATTCGTGCGGTGCGCAATATTAGAAGCGAGGTCAACACGCCGCTTTCTAAGAAAATTAAGCTCTTAATCCAAACGAAAGACGCTACCTTAGACCATTTTTTGAAGGCTAATGAGAATTACATCGTTCGTTTTACGAACCCTGAGGTCTTAGAAATCTCAAGTAATATTACTCCGCCGAAGCTTGCTATGAGTGCGGTCTTAACGGGTGCGGAAATCTTTTTGCCGCTTGCTGATTTGATTAATCTTGACGAGGAAATTAATCGTTTAGGTAAGGATTTGGCAAAGTGGACCAAGGAAGTTGAGCGAGTTCAAAAAAAGCTTGCTAATGAAAGATTTGTCGCTTCAGCACCTGAGGCGGTAGTTTCAGCCGAGCGCGACAAAGAAAAAGATTATCTGGAAAAGCAGGCTGCCGTAAGAGAGAGAATTGCGGAATTAAAAGCAGAAGGTAAGGCAGATAAAGGTAATAATTCGTCTGCAAGCTAGTGATTGGCATGCGTCGTGTGTCACCAAGGGAAGTACAATGATTACAAAAAAACCGAAAGTGAAGCAAATCCGGCTTCACTTTCGGTTTTTTAATGTTCGTGATTTACTTCAATACCGTAGGAAAGCGATAAATTTTTGAATATTGCGAATATTTGCTATCAATTTATCGTCAAACGCCGCTGCCCCACTTTCTTTTTACTTAAATAAATCTTCGTTCTTTGAAATAATTTGTCGGATTCCGAAAATGCTAGTAAATGGGAACAAAATGATTTCTGTTTCTCCGCCACGTTTTCGTTTGAAAATAACCTCAAAGTAATCTTCACCAATCTCTAAAATATCTTCGCCAGTGAAGCTACGTTTTAGAACTTCATTGTTTAAACCAGATGATAACGTAAATGGTGCTTTAGCCTGTTTGATTTTTTCTAACTTTTCTTTCAGTGTCATAAAATCTCCTCCATTTCTGTATATTCAGTTTACTTGTATTTTAGAGGGCTGTAAAGCAAAGTGAGGGGAAACGACAGAAACAGTTCTTTTTCCTAAATTCGTTAAGTTTTCGCTTTCTTTTCTCTGAGTTATGTGTTAGAATTAATTTAATGAAATGGTTTGCAAGGTTGAAAATTTAAGTTGACAGGAGGGGTTGTCATGTTTAAACTACTTGAACGAACGAACGAACGAACGAACGAACGAACGAACGAACGAACGAACGAACGAACGAACGAACGAA
>JAISYB010000189.1 GCA_031270215.1 Streptococcaceae bacterium
GTGAAGCAATTAAATCTTCTTGATAGCTATCATTTGCTTGGAAATTTCTGATATGTTTATCTTTCTCGAGGATTGCTTTTAGTCTACTTTCCATCAAATCATAATATTCTGTTAACGTATTTTTTAAAGTGTGGTGAACTGCGTCAGGAATTACTCCAGCATATTTTAGCATCATGTAGACATAGGCATCAAAATATCTTGAAACATCACCACTGCGGTCGCTAATCGAATTTTCCAACACACGATAATTCAAATTAACATCTGCTGCAGGATATGGTTTCGCATCGTTATTAATGATTAAATTGAGAAAAAAATCATAGTCAACTAATTTTTTACGATTCAGTGCTAAGTCATATCTTGCATTACCAATTTTAGCAATTCTGATTAATGAGCAATTGTCAATGAAATTTCCTTTTAAGTGTGCTTCAAAATCATATGCTCTCGCCTTAGTAACAATTGTACCTGTTTCAACATCAACTAAATTCGCATAAACAATATCCGCTGCTTCTCTTGTGGCAACAGCAAGTAGTCTTTCAATGTAATCTCCATCTAAATAATTATCACTATCAACAAACAATACAAAACCACTATCATCAGATAGCCAATCTAGTCCACGATTTCTTGTGACACAAATGCCTGAATTTTCTTGGATGATGTAGTCCGTTTGTTCAAATGGCGAGTCTTGCAGCACACTGGTGATGACTGCATCTGAATTGTCATTTGACCCATCGTTAATGACCAATAAATCAATCGTTTGATAAGTTTGACTAAAAATACTACGTAGACACTGTTCAATGTATTGACCATGGTTGTAGCAAGTCACAATAACTGAAATTTTATTCGTCATAGCTTATTCCTTTTCTATCCAACTTCTGTCCATGTTGGATTAATTTTCAAAACAAAGCCTCTATAAATCACAAACAGTAGATAAATCATCATAATTGTACAAGTTGAGACGATTGCAACTCGTTGCAAGACATTTTTGGGTAAGTTTAGATTGTATTTCAAACCAATCTTTTGCAACAATGGCACAAAGAAAATCATAAATGGCGACAGATATCTTCCTGAAAGTTGATCAAAAGATATTGCAGTCATTCTTGAGCGATAAAAACCACCAAAGATTCCCACCCAATTAGTTAAATAAGTGACAATACCGATTATTATCGTCCCTTTAAGCCACTTTGCTTTTGCCTCTGTAATCATGACGGAAAATAAAGCTAAAATCCATAAGATATTTAAAAAACTAGGCAAAGTAGTCGGAATAATTTGCCACATCTGCCTTGCCCTGCGTCCTGTTGTTTCAATATTTAAATAGCTATTGAAAAACGATTTAGCAAAATGATACAAATGTAACTTTTCATTAAATAAATACAAAGCAATAACCAAAACAATCGTTGCAAAAGCAACGCCAATCACTTTCAAAGGTTTTTTCAAACTCTTAAACATAGCGAACATTGGTTGATAGACAAGAGGTAGTCCTAAGAGCGCCGTTAAACCAAAGACATAATTTCTTTTACTGGAAAAAATCAGCAAAATAGTCAGCAACGTATAAAGTATTTTTGCAAAACTCAGCTGCTTGATTGCTTTTATCTTCGCTAAGTCAAATAAATTAAGCGCATAGGCTGAAATCGCCAGATAGCAAAAGACATCATAACTTGGACTTGCCATTTTTTGGATAAATGGGACAGAAAAGAGCATAAACAACGTCCATTTTTCGTTTTTATTTCGCTTGATTAAGAAATAAAAGCCAACTGCGAAAAAAATTAAATTAAATAATCGACCGCAATAATCCATTACCACATAACTTGGATAAATTAAACGCCCAATCAGAACACCAACAGCTGCTGGCAAGTGCATCAGATCAAACGGCATAAAACTATTCGCATCCTGTTTGAGGTTCAATTTAATTTTATCATTTGAAAGATTAAGTTTTTCGGTGTTTAATTGCTTAATATGATTGACAGTTTCTAACTCTAATCCCCGAACAACCGACTCACTCATTACTTTTGGGTGTTTTTCAGAAAACAGATTATACGCTTTACTTAAATGGTAACCCTCATCTCCTGTTGTCAAAGGTACAGTCAAAAAAGTCGCCAGCAGACCAAAAAACAAAATGATAATTAAAAATACATTCTCCGGCTTAACGGTTGTCGTTTTTCTTGCCCGCCTACGTCTATCCATTCGTCCAGCTTCCATTTCGTCTAATCACTCCTGAGGATGATAATTTTTCAGATTTTGTCTCAACATCCGTACGCTCAATAATAATCATTGGAATATTGTCTGATGAAGCAAAAGCAATCATCTCATCGTTATCATTTCGAACTGAAACTTCCAATTTTAATTTTCTGCTGTTTAACATGGATAATTCAACTTGATAGTTGAAATTTTTCTTTCCATTGCCTTCAGTCATATTGTCATACGAGTTATCATTGTAAATCCATGCATTATTTGATAAATCGGTAATGGAAAAAGCAATGTAAGTTTTAACATCAGTCAGAACGTTATAAGAAATATTAAAATCAATTTTGCCATTTTGATCAATAATCACTGGCGAATTCAAGTCAACTGACAAATTGTCCACTTCAACAATTTTTGTTGCTTCATTACTTGATTCATCAACTGTTGTCTTAACAAAGTTATCCAATGAGTACTGATTGGCAACATCTTCTGGTTTTCCATTGACTTTGATTAAACCATCTTCAATCAAAACCGCTTTATTACAATATTTTTTTACTGCGTTCATATCGTGTGTGACTAAAACGATTGTTTTGCCATCTTCTTTTGCTTGAAGAAAATAATCATTACATTTTCTCTGAAAGGCTTCGTCACCAACTGCTAAGACTTCGTCCAGCACTAAGATGTCGCTTTGCGATTTGATGGCAACTGAAAAGGCTAAGCGGACTTGCATTCCACTAGAATAATTTTTCAATTTTTGGTTCATGAATTCTTCGATTTCAGCAAATTCAACGATTTCATCATACATTTCGTCTATTTCTTTAGTCGAAAAGCCAAGAAGTGCGCCATTTAGATAAACATTTTCGCGTCCAGTCAACTCCGGATTAAAACCGACTCCCAATTCGATAAATGACACCAATTTGCCATTCACTTTGATTGTCCCTTTTTCTGGTGTATAAATTTGTGAAATGATTTTTAAAAGTGTTGATTTCCCGCTACCATTTCGACCAACAATCCCAAAGAAATCCCCTTTTTCAACATTAAAAGAAATGTCTTGCAAGACTTTTTGTTCTTTGTAGCCTTTGATTCCTCTGAAATAATTAACCAGAGTCGTTCTAAGACTCGTTGTTGCCTCAGTGGGTAGATGAAATGATTTGCTTACATTTTTAATTTCTATTGCTATATTTTCAGTCATATTAAAGAATCTCCGCAAATTTCCTAGAATTATGTTTGAATATTGAGTAGCCTAGAACAAATACTACAACTGGCAAAACATATGGAATGAACGCATATTTTAATGGCAGCATTTGGGTAACAACCATATTTTTATCACTAATGAACAAATAGCGCATGTCCTGAATCGTCTGCGCCAATGGATTGAGCATTAGAAGCTTCGCAATTCTTGGATTGGTTTCAGTCACCATCGTGATTGGATAAATGATTGGTGTGGCATACATGCCGGCTTGCATCACAACCTCCCAGATGGGTGCGATGTCGCGAAATTTAACAAAGAATGTCGCGAGAATAAAAGCAACACCAAGCGAGAATAGATACATTTCAATTATCAATAATGGGGCTAAAAAGGCGTATTTGGAAATATCCACGCCATTAATCAAAGCAAATGCAATCACAACAATTAAGTTAATCAAAAAATTAATCATTGCATTAACTGATACAGATACTACGAGAATTTCATTTGGAAAGCTGAGCTTTCTGAGCAAGTCGCCGCGACCAACAATCGAGGTCAAACCCATCTGTGTGGTTTCTTGGAAGAACGTCCACATCACCATTCCCAAAAGCAGAGCAACTGCAAAGTGTGGCACGTCGCTACCAAAGCGTAAAAAGTGGATAAAAACCATATACATCACGCTAAAAAGCATGATTGGTTTTAAGATTGACCACAAATGACCAATCACACTCCCTTGATATCTTAATTTAAAATCAGTTTTAACCAATTCCTGTAATAAAATTCGATTTTTCCGATCAAACAAACTCATTGTTTCTCCTCGTGTCTTATGGATTAATTACTTAACTCATGATTATTCATTCGTGTCGCTATTAGCACTTTGTTATTATACACTATTTCGTTTCCTTTTTCATTAGCGCACCTGTTGCTCACTTGTTCTTAGCCAAGAAAGCAGCAACTACCTCGTCAAGCTGCATACTATTAGAGCCTTTTAAAAAGACTTGGGTGCCTGAGTCAACTCGTTCTAGCAAATCGCTAATCAACGCTTCTTTCTCATCTGTCGTCTTGTTTTTCTGGTAAAATCTGACTGCTCCGATAGGATAAATCTCGCTTACCACTTCAGCAAGCGCCCACATCTCCTCCCCATACAGAAATAATCGCTGAATAACTTCGGGATTTAAATGCAATAAAATAGATTGATGTAGCGCTTTTGAGGATTCACCCAGCTCCAACATATCTGCTAAGACGGCAACTTTTTTTTCTCCCTGAATGGTTGAAAACGAATCCAGTGCCAGCGCCATTGCAGTCGGATTAGCATTGTAGACATCACTTAAAATTTCAATTCCTGACGTGCTCTTAATCCATTGCGTCCGATTTTTTGTTAATTTTAACGTCCTTAAACTCTGAATAATCGCAGTCGTTTCCACACCAAGCTGGTGCGCAATATAGACCGCTAGCAACGCATTTTTAGCATTATATGCGCCGCTGACAGGAATCTCAAAGACGCCTTGAACAAAATTCACCTCAAAAGTTGTCTTATCCTTACCCTCCACAACATTTGTCAGATAAATATCGCCACCTTCTCCGAACGATGTCACTTGATTCGTCCTGATAAATGGACGAAGTAGTGGATCGTTTGGGATAATCAAGCCACCATCATGCACTAAACCGTCTTGGATTTGCATTTTCCCCTCGGCGATTTGTGCTTGATCTTTAAAAAACGCCAAATGTGCTTCGCCAACCATCGTTACAACTGCAAGATTTGGGCGAGCAAGCTCGCTTAATAGGTGAATATCCCCGAAATGATCCTGACCCATTTCCAAGATGAGATAATCCGTATCCTCTGGCATTTGAAGAATGGTATAGGGTAGACCGAGCTCATTGTTGTAATTACCTTGAGTTTTATAGGTTGCATATTTCGCTGAGAGTGTGGCGGCAATCATATCCTTCGTGGTTGTTTTACCATTACTCCCTGTCACCGCAATAACCTTGACCTGCATTTTTTGCCGATAATAAGCAGCAAGCTTCTGAAACGCCGCAAGAGTATCAACTACTCTCAAATAGGCAATCTCCGACTCATCACGTTCGCTAAAGGTCGCTTGTGCACCATTAGCCTGAGCTTGCTTGATGAAATCATGACCGTCACGTACCCCTTTTAATGGCAGGAACAGATCTCCTGCACTGATTTTACGTGAATCAAACTCAATTTTCTTGATTACTTCATCTGGAAAAACCGAGTAGTCATTGAGTGCGTTGACCACTTTGCCGATTTCATGTAGTGTTAAATTCATTTTTACACCTCGTTTAATAACTTGCTTTTTGACAAAGCTCTAGCTATCTTTGATTTTACCCGAAATAGCTTTGTCGCATTTCAAACCTCTCGACAGCTAAAATCAAAAGTTTTTCGATTAACGCCGCATAAGATACTCCCATTTCCTGCCAAAGCAGTGCGTACATTGAGAAATTAGTAAAGCCCGGCATGGTGTTCAATTCATTAAGATAGATATTGCCATCCTGATCTAAGAAGAAATCACATCTTGCTAGTCCTGAGCCGTCCAAAAGCTGATAAGCTTCTTTCGCATAATGGCGCATTTTTTGCCACACTGCCTCATCTACCTTGGCAGGTATCTGCATTTTGACCTGATTGTCAACATATTTAGCATTATAGTCGTAGAAATCAACGTCCTTGATGACCTCGCCCGGATTGGTTGTTTCGATATTCTCATTACCCAATACCGCAACTTCGAGCTCACGTGCTACAACACCTTGCTCAACCAAAAGCCTTGAATCATACCTTGCAGCAAGACGTAGGGCTTCTATCAATTCATCTTCATCTTCCACCTTAGAAATCCCAACAGATGAGCCCATATTGGCTGGTTTAACGAACATAGGATAGGTCAATTTTGCCTCGCAGCGCTGCAAGACGTCGGATAAATTACTTTGAAGCTCTGAGCGGTTTAGCGAAACAAAGTTAAGCTGTGGAATACCTGCCACATCAAGTAATAGCTTAGTCGTAATCTTATCCATCCCAACTGCCGAAGACAAGACACCTGCCCCAACATATGGCATTTTAAGAATCTCTAAAAAGCCTTGAATTGTTCCGTCCTCTCCCATTGGACCGTGGAGGAGCGGGAAACAAATCGCTGTGCTTTCATAAATTTCACTCGGTGTAATCAAATCTTTGATGTCAAAACTTTGATTACTCAGCAAATCAGAGAGCGCACTTGGTGCTGCTTCAAAAATCTTTCCCCGAATAAAATCGCCCTGCTTCGTAATAAAATAAGTCTTGACTACGTGCCTTTGATAATCCACTGCGTTTAATACTGAAAACGCTGAAAGAATCGAAACTTCCCTTTCCGCACTTCTGCCACCATACAATAAAACAATCGTTGTCTTCATCATGACCTCCAAATTTTATACTTCTCTTATTCTAACAGAAAAGCAGTTTAAGCTAAAGGAACTTTGGGGATTTTTCACATTAACCAAGGTGAATTTCAGAGCTCTGTTGAGCACTTCCGTAGAAATTAGCTCAAACTCGTCCGCATAGCGATTTGAAAAAGCTAGAAAGCTAATGAATTAGCCTAAAAATCCTGATTTGTAGACCAAGTTTTACTCCACAGCGTTAGCTTAAGCATATTTAAGACTACAAAAAACAGAGGCTGGGGCACCCGAACCTCTATTTAATATTAGTGATACGAGGAATAGTCCCAGGAGGGCTAGAAATCAAAGGCTTCCCCCCCATTTGTATTAATAAAGAAGCATGGGACTTGATTTCTTGGTACTCCTTTTATTTTAAAAATGTAAATCCCACGGCTGAAGTATCGTTTTAGGCTTTTCGTTAAACAAGCTTTTTCCAGCTTCACCATCATAAGACTGAATATTATTTGAA
>JAISYB010000005.1 GCA_031270215.1 Streptococcaceae bacterium
GACCGACCGACCGACCGACCGACCGACCGACCGACCGACCGACCGACCGACCGACCGACCGACTGACCGACTGAACGTTATAAATATGATTTTTTCCTCCGAACACTCAGTCTTTGATAACGATAGCTGATAGTCGCAGCTGACGTTAAAAGATTAATAAAGGAGGGGAAATAAAATGAAAAGATTATCAAAAAAACTTGAATTTATCTCTTTAGCCGTACTGACACTTGGCGCTATCAGTCCGAGTTATACGGTATTGGCAGATGATAAACCGGTTTCGTATGACATTGCAGGGGCTGAGGGAGGGGCTTCTGTCTATGTTCAAGCAGATCCGCAAGAGATTTGGGCTTTGGACTTTCAAGTCGAAGTGCCAGAGGATATCGTCCTAGTGCGTAAACCTGGACAAAAACAGTTTAAAGCCCAAGAAAAATTAAATATTCGCTTTACTGATTACGAAGCAGCAACAAATATTCAATCTTATTTTCAAAAGGGCAAAATGTCACAGCAAGATGTCATCTATGGTTTTCACATTGGCTGTGCGCTTGAGATTCCAGCGGCAACCAAAAATCTGGTTTTGGACGAGAGCTTAAAATGGAAAGATGAATCTGGCGCTTATCTCAGTGGTTTAAGTGGCAAATATGGTTATTCTGATGGGCATCCACTATATCAAAAGAACTGGGCGGATACTAATGAGCCAGATTCTCGTGCCAGAGGTTTGCTTAATGCCTTAAATAAGATTGGCATAAACGTAGGGATTGATGATGATGTGAGTTATCTGGATATTGTTGAAGGCAAGTTTGTTGATAACGTCACTGCAGGTCAATCTACTTATAAAAATCTAATTATTCGAGGCCAGACAGTAAGCAGTGCATTTAACTTTGGAGAGTTTGAACCACCTTATAATATACCTAAAGATGACCCGCTAAACAATATAACTGCGATTGGCTTTCAACAACTTGTTGACGGTGGTCTCAGATTTGGTGAAGATGAAAGCTACCCGAGTGACTTAATAGGATACGATGAGAAAATATACATAGGTGGATTGTGGCATTTTAATCCCAAGACAGCTTATGCTCATGACTGGTTGTCAAAATTCAATGCTTTTAAAGAAGTCATAGACCCTGAAAACAAGGGTGAATTTGTCCTAGAAAAGCCAGTTAACTTATGGTTTGATACGAGTTACTTTGACTTTGCTGATGTAGACAACCTAGGTAAAGAAAATACTTATTTCCAAGATTATCTAAATGTTTTTACTACCAATGATAATGCTAAGTATAATACTTCGCCACTTACAAATTTTGATCCATCATCAAAAGAAATTAGTTCTGCGACACCACTCTTTGTTGCTAACTTCCAAGTCATGGAAATGGCTCGTGATTTTAATAGCATAAACGTAGGAAAGTAAAGGAGTTGAAAAATTTATTTTATGTTTAATTTAAAGAAAAAGCCAAGGACTGAAAGTGAGCAAGGCACTGAAGAAAAAAAACACCGTAAGAGCTGGTTTTTTCTCGGTGTGATTGTTGCGATTGCACTTTTACGTTTGCTTGTCTTTCGCCCGATTTGGGTTAGCAATGTCGGCATGTCTGAAACGATTAACGCACATGATTACTTAATCGTCAACCGACTGGAAAAAGTCGAGCGCTTTGACGTGATTGCCTTTAAAGTAGCGGACACAAGCACAAAGAAGTCGGAATATATCGGCAGAGTAATTGGTAAAGCAGGAGATAGTTTGCAGTATAAGGATAATCAACTGCTGATTAACGGAAAAAAATATAGCGAAAGCTATCTTGCCAAAAACCAAGTAACCGAAGATTTTAAGCTTGGCGAAACCATGCTTGATAAGAAAATTCCAAAAAACTGTTACTTTGTTTTAGGCGATAATCGAAATAGAGCCGACGACAGCCGCTACTTTGGCTATGTAAAAAAATCACAGGTTGAAGGTGTGATTAAACTCAGACTCTATCCTTTTAATCGGATTAGCTATTTTAAGTAATCGACGAATTGAAAACAATTAAACACTGCTATCCAAACTAAGGACGGCAGTGTTTTTTGACGTGAAAGGTAGTAGAGGATTTCTTTGTGGGATTTTCCGAAATCTATCGAAGAATTTCAAAAAGCCATCGTGAAATTCCAATCCCTCAGCATGAAGTTCCCCCTTGCCTGATAAATTCTCAAAAAACCGCAAAGCAGTCAATTAGACAACTTGCGGTTTGCCTGCTCGGCAATCAGGTAATCACCGGCATAAGCTTCTTGCTTACCGTTAACGATTTGATACAGGTCTGCGCCTTTACCGGCAATGATGACTGCATCAGTTGCGCTTTTGGTTAAACGGAGCGCTTTTTTGATGGCTTGCTCTCGGTTAGCGACTATCTCAATCGGCAAATCAGTTGTGATAGCAGCCTTGATTTCTTCAGCAATGGCAATCGGATTTTCAAAATTAGGATCATCTGCGGTTAAGATAACCTCATCTGCCAAGCGGCTTAAGACCTCACCAAAGTCAGCACGGCGGGACTCGCCCTTATTGCCCGGTGCACCGATTACAATAACTATCTTGCCGAGATGTGTCGTCTTGACGACCTGAATCAACTTTTCAAGACTGAGCTTGTTGTGCGCATAGTCAACATAGACCTTTGCCCCATTAGCTTGGGAGAGCATTTCCATCCGACCAGGCACAGTCGTTTCAGCAATCCCTGCCTTAATCTCATCATTTGTTGCACCAAGCAGGCGTGTTGCAAGCGCAGCAGCAAGTGCATTTTCCTGATTGAATCTCCCAAGTAGCTTGATTGGGTAGGTTTCAGCTAAAGCACCTGTCACGCTAAAGCTAAAGTCGGTAGAGTTTCGGATAAAGTTAATCTCATCATTATAGAAAATGGCGTTAGCGGGCAGTTCTTCCTTGATTAGTGAAAAATAATCCATCTGCGCATTAACAATCATCTGGCGGCTATTTTTGATGAGCTGTCTTTTACAATAAAAATAATCCTCAAATGTCGGGTGTTCAATCGGTCCGATATGGTCAGGCGAGATATTTAAAAAGACACCAATATCAAAGGCAATTCCGTAGACACGTTTAGTTTTATATGCCTGAGAGGAAACCTCCATAATGAGATGTGTGGCACCTAGATTAACTGCGGCGCTCATCATAGAAAGTAAATCAAGTGACTCTGGTGTCGTGAGCTTAGATTTAAAGAAATTTTTACCATCAAGCGTTGTATTCATGGTTGAAAGCAGTGCCACACGGTGAGCTGGATTTTGCTTTAGAATATGGTAGGCAAAGTAGGCGCTAGTCGTCTTACCCTTTGTTCCGGTCAATGCCAAAAGCTTTAGCTTGCGGTTTGGATAGTCGTAGAAAGCTTGAGCGACTAAACTCATTGCCTGCTTGACATCTGTCGTGATAATCGCAGGAATGGTGACCTCGTAGTCAACCTCGCTGATGTAAAATTTCAAGCCCTGCGTGATGGCTTCCTCCAAAAACGCTCGTTTAAAGTTTGCCCCTTTAGCAAAAAAGAGTGTTTCTTCTTTGGTATCCTTGGAATTATAGCTGAAATGAGTAAAGGTAAATTCTTCATGGGCGCAATAGAACCAGCCGTCTTTTGTGATGATTTCTCGAAAATTTTGGTCTTTTTTTAAAATTTCTACGACCTCAGTTAAATTAATTGTCATCTCTCTCACCTCAAGTTTTAGTATAACAGAAGTCGTCCATCGGAGGGTGTTATTATTAAGTTAAATATTCATAGCACCAACTAAAAAATTAGCAGTAGAGAAGAATGGATTACAAAGATTGATGGCAAATATTCACCAATGTTCGAAAATTTGTCTATTTTCCTAGTCGGCACTGCTTGTCTCCCGTGAATCACGAACATTAAATAGCAGGCAAAGACTTTTGGGTCAGCCTCTTTTTTGACGTTTTAAAGCCAAGTTGGTAAAATAACCGCTAAGTCTAAAAATCGCTTAGAACTCAAAAAATAGACTAGATTTTTAGGTCGTAGAATCTTTTAGTATCTTTCAGGGAGTTGGAATCCCTTGGGAGAGTATGGTTAAGCTATGTTCTAAATTACAAAAGACCACAGCAGAATTCAAATAACAAAACTTTTGACTTAAGGTGCGCTCTTAGTCTATTCATGGTATAATTTGAGAGATTTAATCCATCGTGTTAGACGGATTGATAAGGACAGTTGGAATAGGAGCGACGTGAATGGATACGCAAGTAACGCAGCAACAAATCAATGAAAGTCGTCAGCAGGAGCTGATGGTTAGGGGTTCTCTTTGGTTTTCAGCAGGTAATTTGATTTCACGCCTACTTGGCGCAATTTATATTATTCCTTGGTATGCGTGGATGGGTACGCATGGTAATGAGGCAAATGGTTTATTTGCAATGGGTTATAATATTTATGCTTTATTTTTATTGATTTCAACGGCTGGGATACCAACAGCGATTGCTAAGCAGACAGCGAAATATAATGCACGCGGCGAATATGCGTTATCAAAGCGTCTGTTCATTCAAACGCTCAAAGCAATGGGTGTTTTAGGATTTATTACAGCGGTTGTTTTATATCTACTTTCGCCAGTGATTGCACAGCTTTCAGGTGGCGGAAAAGCTTTAGTACCTGTAATGCAAAGCTTATCAATTGCCGTCTTTATTTTCCCGAGTATGAGTGTGATACGTGGCTTTTTCCAAGGGAATAATGACATGAAGCCCTCTGCAATCTCGCAGGTTGTTGAGCAGATTGCTCGTGTGATTTGGATGCTTTTAACGGCGTTTATTGTGATGAAGGTATTGCATGGCGACTATCAAACGGCAGTTGTTCAATCAACCTTTGCCGCCTTTATCGGAATGATTGCCAGCTACGCTGTTTTGATTTGGTTTCTCAGGAAGGAAAATCAACGCTATGACGTCTTGATTGCTGAGCATGGTGAGATTACCCGACACATTCACTCTAAGGAATTATATATTGATGTTGTCAAGCAGGCGGTTCCCTTTATCGTTGTGGGCAGTGGGATACAGGTCTTTAAGCTGATTGACCAAGTGACCTTTGTTAATGTGATGAAGCTTACGACTGACTATTCAAGTAATCAGCTAATTACTCTGTTTAGCTATTTTTCAGCTAATCCGGACAAGCTAACCATGCTGATTATTGCTTTTGCGATTTCGATTGGCGGGACAGGGATTCCGCTGGTTACTGAAAATTATGAAAAGAAAAATGTCAGAGAGCTTGCCAAGCTAATTAATAATAATATCCAGCTCTTTTTACTGATTATGTTGCCATCTGTTTTAGGAATGATGGTGCTTGCTAAGCCGCTTTATACATTGTTTTATAGTGTCCCCTCGCAGCTGGAGGTTCATTTATTCATCTGGAGTGTTGCGCAGAGCTTATTCTTAGGCTTTTACATGGTGATTGCCACGATTTTGCAGGGTATTTATCAAAACCGTCAAGCAATTCGTTACTTCGGGATTGCTGTTGTCATTAAGCTGATTATTCAGGTTCCGTTGATTGTTTTATTTGAAGCATATGGGCCGATTATCGCAACCTTTATCGGATTTGGTGTAGGGAATTTCCTATTTTTCAGAAAAGTACAGCAAATCACTCGTTTTAATCGTCAAAAGCTATTCAAGCGCTCGATTTTTATTTCAATTTTAGCATTGATTATGACGATTGTTGCTTGGCTAGTTAAATTAGTCTTTGGCTTGGTTTTATCAGATGAGCGCAAGATTCAATCGCTAATCCTAGTCTTTTTAGTTATTGCTGTGGCGATTGTAGTCTATGGCTTCTTAGTTTTAGCCTCGGGAATTGGTGAGAAGCTTTTAGGCAAGCAAGTCGTTAAGCTAAAGCAAAAGATAGGTTTAAAATGAAACGATTAGACAAATTACTAGCTGAGCTAAATTTCGGCAGCCGAAAAGAAGTCAAAGAGATGATTAAAAAACGTCGGGTTTCTGTCAATGGGAAGCTTGTTGTCGCCGCTGATTTTAAAGTATCGTCGGCAGATACTTTGATGATTGACGGAAAAATTACGGCGCACGCAGCCTTTGTCTATTACCTGCTAAATAAACCAAAAGGCGTTATCTCCTCAACAAAAGACAGCCAGCAGACAGTGATTGATTTAATCAAGCGTGAGGATTTCAGAAAAGATTTATTCCCTGTCGGTCGATTAGATAAGAATACAACCGGCTTACTATTGCTGACTAATGATGGTAAGCTGGCTCATCAGCTGCTTTCACCGAAAAAGCATGTTGAAAAGGAATATTTTGCGCAAATTAAAGGACGAGTTACGCAAAAAGAGGTGACGCAATTTGCCGCAGGAATTAAGATTTCATCAGATTTTACAGCAATGCCAAGTGAGCTGGTCATCTTAAAATCAGCTGAAATATCTGAAATTACTCTGGTCATTCATGAAGGCAAGTTTCATCAGGTCAAGAGAATGTTTCAGGCAGTTGGTATGGAGGTTGTAGCACTTGAGCGCATAAGAATGAAAAACTTGACACTTACTCAGCTAAAAAGAGGGAACTACCGTCCCTTGACGGCAGCAGAGCTAGAAGATTTAAAAAGCGATAGTCGTGACTTACTTTTGTAGAAGTCATGGTAGTAATGAAGCTTTAACAATGTGTTTTTATTCATTTTTGTGTATAATATAAGACATCAAACAGCCGGAGAGGTGGAAGTAATGAATAAACAAGAACGTCATCAGCTGATTAAACAGTTGATTGGAAGTCAGAAAATACAGACGCAAGAGGATTTATTAAAAGAGATTGAAGATTTAGGTGTGACAACGACACAAGCAACTATCTCAAGAGATATTAGAGAGCTTGGGATTGTTAAGGCACGTGAAAATCAAGAAACTTATTATAGCCTGCTTGAAACAACAGAGATGAAACAAAGCTTTGACTTAGCACTGGCTTATCAAGCGTTCGTAAAAAGTGTCGCACAGGCTGAGTTTGTCTTGGTTATTAAAACAGCAATCGGGGACGCTAATGCACTGGCTTCACGCCTTGACGAAACGAAAGAAATTGATGGTTTAATCGGTACGATTGCCGGTGCGGATACGATTGTTTTGATTATGCAGAGTGTGGCAAGCGCCGAAGCGTTAAAGCAAACGATTGAAGATGAGCTCTAAAAAAGCAGGAGTTTGAGGGTTTTTCGCTTTCCTAGTCGACACCGCACAGCAGTAGCAAAAGGCGACACTGCAAGCTAGAAACTCAAAAATCACTACAGCGGCAAGCTGGAATTTGAGTTTTTCCCCCTCCTAGTCGGTCACAAACCACAAAAACGAGATAGGCTAATTGCCCTACCTCGTTTTTTTCAATTGGTCGAAAATATTTTTGATTTTAGCCATGTAGACGAGTCGGCTTTGGTCATAGCATAGCGCTCACGATATTAGACCTGCGACATAACTCTCTTTGTTCACGCCGAGATTTCCCACCAGTGCTTTTTATTTTGCTACTGAGCGCTGTTTCGTCAAACTTTGCTTTAGTCGATTTGAACTGCCTTAATGTCAAAGGCAAATTCAAATTGATAACTCGCCTGTGTGCTTGTCCCTTCGATATGTTTATCACTTTCAGGCCACTTCCAATTAATCCGAATCGTATGGCTCTCTTGTAAATTTGGAGCTGAATAGTTAAAGGTAATGTCTTTTAGCTCTCCTAGTACAACATCAGCTGTTATCCAAGCGTCAGCTTTACTTTGACCAAAATACGCATTGTCAACCAGCAGCTGAAATTGCAGTGCGTTCTTGACAGCTTCATATTTTGTACCCGTTTCAACCTTAAGCTCAGTCCAATTCGTACCATCACTACTTTCTTTTACAATAAATTCAGAGTTCTCTATCTGAATTTTATGAGCTACTTCTGTTTGTTCAGTATCATTGCTCTTGATGGTAAAGATTTGATAGCCTTGACTTCCGGGAATCACATATTTACCGCCTGAATCCACTTCAACCGAAACGTTTACCCAATTAGTGTCTGTTCCTACCTCCTGCTTAACACGCCATTTTGCAACGTCCGCCTCCTGATCAGAAAGCTTTCCAATTTCGTATTGTTCGACATAGCGTGCTTGTGTCCCATAGAAAAAGCCGGCTGAGGCAGCAGTTAAAGCAAAGATAACAGCCGTAATTTTGCGGATATTCTTCTTCATATAGCTTTTCACTGTTCTACCTCCCTTTTTACTCAAGCAGCTGATTTTCTACTCTACGCTTTCATTTGCTTCGTTTTCTTCATTAGCAACTTCATCATCTTCAGACTCAGGTTCTTCTTTTTTTGTTCTGTTACTGAAAAAGATCATGATGATGAAAAGTGGTAAGATAACACATATGAAAGTGCCCGCTGGACTATGTAGCCAAAGCAGCTTATAGCCAAGCCTTTTAACCTTACTTTGATAAACGGCACGAACATCTTTGGCGGTCAAGAAGCCTTGATCTAGTGAATTATTCATATCACCCTGCGTATAAATCCGATTTTCGCTATCAATCTTTGCAATTCTGTGACTAACGACGGTTGTCTTGTCTAAGAAAGTCACCACATCACCAACCTTAAGCTTTGAGCGATCTTTTTTCGCTAATATCTTAGTGATGATGACATCTCCCTTATCAAAGCTATCCTTATGCTTACCATGCATTGAGTCGGTACGAACGATTAATGGCGCATAGCTTAAAACATTTGGAATTTTCTCCTTTTCAACCTCTCTTTGATAAATAAATAACAGATTAACTGCCAATATCGGAATCAAGATAATCAATAAAACGACTGATAGAAAATTTGTAAATTTTCCAAAGAAACGCCAAAGCTTTGTTTTCTTTAATTGTTGGTATGATTTTTTCATTGATTGCCCCCCATACGCTGCTTCAAACAGCTAAATAATTGCTTTCGTTTGATAAATAAAACACTTCCCAAGCAGATAAGCCCGAGCGTCACAGGATTTATCAAAAAGCGGATAATTCTAGCTCTACTAGGAAAGACTAGAATAACTCTGCCATAAATATCTTTCTTTTGAATCGGACGATCTGCCACGTTATTGGCATCCCCCTGTGTGATAATCTCGCTTTTTTTTATCGACTTAACTCGGTGAATCGTCGGAATCTTATCCGACTTATAAGCAACAATATCACCAACATGATAGACATCAGACGCTAGCGTAATCACCGCAGTCTGCCCATTAATCGCCGGTGCCATTGAACCTGTTGTGACAAAGCCAAAGCCAAAGCCGAAAACTCTCGGATATTGTTGCTCCTCTACATATCGCTGATAAAGCACCGATAGACCCATAAGGAAAATGAATATATAAACGACTAGAAAAAGTCGATTGACAACTTTTTTTACCATTCAACACCCTTTTCTCATCACTAGCGCACGTTCATCTGCTCGCTTGACGGAAAGCCAAGCTCATTTAATTTAATCGTTTTCAGGCTAACTGTATTGTAACATTATTCTCACAATAATACAAAGAAAAAATTAATATGCCTTTGCTTGCGCGATTTTTCTGATTACTAAGCCTTGAGCGCCGCCTAATTTTAATTAAAAAATACCAGCCTTATGTACCTTTTCGTGAAATGCCTGAATATGCGGCTTCATAAATGGCATTAACCAGACGCCTAAAATATTTGAGCTGATTAGAAATACCCCCAAAACTAAAACTGCATGCCACATATTTGGCGCATAAATACCCCCTGTTGACTCCCGCAATAAATTCACCGCATGAGTAAAGGGTAAAAACGGATGAATAACTTGGAAAATTTTGCCACTCATCGCAATCGGGAAATTACCACCACCCGCAGCAATCGAGAGAACAAGCAGGATTATCGCTAACCCTTTTCCGATATTGCCAAACAGTCCAACCAGCATATAAATCAGCGACATGAATGTCAAAGCAATAAAGAGTGCAAAGAAAATCTCTGCGACTTTATTGGCAACATCAGCATGTAGGAGGAAAATATCTCCCAAGACGACCACTAATCCTTGCACTATTCCTACCGCATAAAACGTCAAAGCACGTGCCATATAGCGCTGGCGGGAGGTGTAACCCTTGCGTTTTTGCTGCTCACTCAAGGAATAATTAGTTGTCGCCACGCTACTGAACAAGACAGCTCCCACCCAAATCGCCAATGCCGTATAAAACGGTGTGCTTTGTGAGCCGTAGTTTGCAATCGGGTACAGCTGATTCGTCTGTATACTGACCGGACTAGCTAGAAAATCACTTTCCGCATTGGCATCAAATTTCAGTGCCTTTAACAGCTGCGCAATGTCCGGATTTTCTTCACCCTTTTTAATCGCTGCGGCAGCTTTTTGTATCCCAGCTCGCAAGCTGACCCAATCATTTTTGACAAAATCAGCCGCCTCATCTACCACCTGCTCAACAAATGGCGCTTGGTTATTGATCAGTGCCATAGTTGAAGTCAAATCCGTCTTAATCCCTTGCCAGTCATTCGTATAAAAGTCGCTCGCCTGCGCCACCTTTTGCGCCACAAGTGGCATATCATTAACGTAAAAGTGACTGAGCAAGCGAATCCCCGAAACAATCTCTTGCAAATGCGCATTCAATAACGCATTGGCATCCGAAAGCTCCTGCTTAATTGCCGGCATTTGTGCTTGATATTTTTTTAACAATGCCAAATCATTTGTCACCTCGGTATGAATATCTGTGACTGTTCCCACGACATCTACCTTTGAGAGCGTCCCCAGCACATTCTCCATATCCGTCAAAATCGTGTTGATTTCAGCAATCTCAGCTTCTAGCTTCGCTGCAATGTCCGGAGGTAAAACAGAGGGGTCTATTTTATTAATTATCGCCTGTAAAGCTTCTAAATCAGCTTGCGCCACCTTCATTTCTTCTTGAATCGTAGCAATTGTTTTCTTCGCATCATCAGTTGAAAGAACTGCCTGTGCCTTAGCAAGCGCATCATCCGCTGCGCTCATCACGACAACTCCTTTATCTAACGCATCACTCATCTTGCCAATATCGGCGTTAAGCATTGCAATCTGCGCTGCCGCCTGCTCAATCTCTGGTATCTTGGCTTCAAGTGTCGGCAACACGCTTGCCTTATTCATCAACTCAGGCATTGCTTGTTTCAATGTCAAAAGCTTACCACCTAACTCATCAACCTCTGGCAAATAGGTCATTGCCTGATTTGCTTTGGCAATCTTAGCATTGATGTCAGGAATTTTCTCCTGTGCTGCGATTAACTTCTGGACATCCTCATCAAGTGTCGGCAAATTCTCGTCCGCTTTCAAAATCAAGTCCTTCACTTTTTCCAAGCTCGTCCAATTACTATCAATATCAAAACCGATTTTGTTGAATACTTTGAATAATGCCGATGATGCTTCCTTGGCAAATGAGCTCTCTATTTCCTCTTGAAGCCCTGTTGCGCCCTTATCCGTAACCTTTGGCGCAATCGCATTGATTTTTTCATTGACCGTATACTCAATCGCAGGCTTCGTGACTTCTCCTGTCGTAAAGCTCATCAAATCTTTTGAAAATGTTTGCGGCAGGTAAAGCCCCGCATAGTATTTCCCAGAACGGACACCTTCTACCAACTCTTTGTGCGTTTTCACAAATTGCCAATCAAGTTTTTTATTCTTCTTTAATGTCTTAACTACCGTATCACCAACATTTACCTGCTTATCAGACAGCACTGTCACCGTCTTATCATCACTTAAAATTGCCACCTTCAACTCATTCGTATGCGCATATGGATCCCAGAGCGCTTGGATATTAATCCACGCATACAAGCTCGGCAAAATGAATAATGCCAGCAATAACAAGACTGCTGCCGGATGTTTTATCAATCGACGTAGCTCGGCAAACCATAGCTCCTTCACATTTTTGATACTTTTCATTTTCTTCACCCCACTTCCCTACTTTTCTTTCACAATAGCTCATTTTAGCTCTTTCGTCAATAAATACAAAACACAAACACAAGCCACTGTTCCTAGATTGAAATGAAACTATTACAAAAATCGTAGCCTTGTGCCTTGGCAAAGTGCCGTAAAAATGATTGCCAAAATACCCCACCTCAAAGCAAATGCTTTGAGAAGTAGGGTATGAAACGTTATAGACATGTCAATGTCAGGCTAATTAAATCGCTGTAACTGTACCGTTATACACAATACCACGGCGTGGGTCGATCGTTACGGTTTGACCATCGTTAATTGATAAAGTTGCGTTTTTAGCTGAAACAATCACTGGAATGCCTTTAGCAACACCAACTACTGCTGCATGTGAAGTCAAGCCACCTGTTTCAACAACGACTGCAACTGCCTTTTCGATTGCTGGTAAATATTCTGGATTAGTTGTTGGTACAACTAGAACCGAGCCTTCTTTAACCTTAGAAATAGCCTCAGCTGCTGAATGCGCAATTACCGCTTCACCAATGACTGTTTCTTGACCAACACCTTGACCTTCAACTAATTTATTACCGATTAATTGAATCTTCATCACGTTAGTTGTGCCACGTTCACCAACCGGAACACCCGCAGTAATCAGGATAAGGTCGCCTTCTTCGGCTAAGCCAAGCTCAAGCGCCTTCTTAGTAGCAAGCTCAAATACGCCATCAGTTGTTGCAGGCTTTTCAGTCACAATTGGGTTAACGCCCCAGTTGAGTGTCAAACTACGCTGGGTTCTTTCATCAAAAGTCAACGCTAAAATATTTGCTTCCGGACGGTATTTAGAAATCATTCGTGCTGTATATCCTGACTCAGTTACAGCAACAATTGCTTTAACACCTAGATTTTTCGCTGCACGTGCAACTGATAGACCGATTGTTTCCGTCACATCATGCTTGTCAAACTCATTTATTGACAAAGTGCCGTATTCTTCCAAGTAACCCTCTGATTTTTGGTCGATATTTGCCATTGTTGAAACTGCTTCAACTGGATATTTACCATTAGCAGACTCTCCTGAAAGCATTGTTGCGTCCGTTCCGTCAAATACCGCATTGGCAACGTCAGAAGCTTCCGCACGTGTTGGACGTGGATTTTCCTGCATTGACTCAAGCATTTGTGTTGCCGTTACAACTGGTTTGCCTGCTGCATTAACCTTTTTGATAATCATCTTTTGAACCAAAGGCACATTTTCCGCAGGAATTTCAACACCCATGTCACCACGAGCAATCATAATCCCATCAGAAACTGCAATGATTTCATCAATGTTATCAATACCCTCTTGAGATTCAATCTTAGGAATGATTTGAACATGTGTCATATCTTTTTCTTCTAAGATTTCACGGATTTCTAGAACGTCTTGGGCTTTACGAACGAAAGAGGCTGCGATAAAGTCAACGTCTTGTTCTAAACCAAAGCGAATATCATCTGCATCTTTTTCAGTAATCCCCGGTAATGACAATGATACACCTGGTACATTAACACCCTTACGTGAGCCTAGCATACCTGCATTTTTCACTTCAACGATTAATTCACGAGCGGCTTCGTCTTTTTCAATGATTTGCATATCAATCAAACCATCATCAAACAAGACATGACCACCTACATGAACATCCTCAAACAAGCCTGAATAAGTGACTGCAATCTTTTCCTTTGTTCCTTTTAAATCGCCATCAACTGAAATACGTGTGATATCGCCGACCTCAAATTTGATGTAACCAGCGCGTCCAAAATCTGCTTCAGTTGTGTCTTGAACAGTTGTACGAATTTCAGCACCTTTAGTATCCAGCAAAAGACCAACAGTTTTACCTGTTTGCTTAACAGCCTCACGCACTTTATTCATACGTCCAAGCTGTTCTTCATGATCGCCATGAGAAAAGTTGAAACGGAAAACATTTGCGCCAGCATTGATAAGCTTTGAGATCGTTTCAACACTGTTTGATGCAGGTCCTAAGGTACTTACGATTTTTGTTTTTTTCATTTTGCTAATATGCTCCTTCTGCTTTTTAAGAGAATTTTGAAGATTTGACAAATATATCTATGGCTTTAACAAGCCAGCTACTACCAAATTAAATAGAAAGTCGATAATTTAAATCATACAATGATAAATCCGCTTCGTGTTTGTGATTCGTCAAGGCGTCAATAATATCGTAGTCAACCATCTTTTCCTTAGAAATACCGACTGCTCGACCGCCACGACCTTCTTTTAGTAATTGGACTGCATACGCACCAAACTTAGAAGCAAGCACACGATCACGTGCAGTAGGTGAGCCACCACGTTGAATATGTCCGAGGATTGATACCCTCAAATCTGATTGGTCGCCGGCTGCTTTTAGCTTTTCGGCAAATTCCGTACCGCCCATAACACCCTCAGCAAGAACAATCAAGGTATGCTTTTTGCCACGTCTGTGCCCTGCATTAATCCGCTCAACGACTTCATTAACATCAAAATTATACTCTGGCACAATAATATCATCTGCGCCGCAAGCAACACCTGCCCATAACGCAATATCTCCTGCGCCACGTCCCATCACTTCGACAACAAAGGTACGAATATGTGACGTTGCTGTATCTCGCAATCTATCTAGGCTTTCAAGCGCCGTATTGACTGCCGTATCAAAGCCGATTGTGTAATCCGTTCCCGGAATGTCATTGTCAATCGTACCTGGAATACCGATTGCAGGGAAACCATGCTCGGTCAATCTCATCGCACCGTGATATGAACCATCACCACCGATAACGACAACTCCTTGGATTCCATGCTTCTTTAATTGTTCAATGCCTGCAAGCTGTCCTTCAACAGTTGCAAATTCTGGATAACGTGCTGAGTATAAAAATGTACCCCCACGTTGTATCTTATCGCCAACATCTTCAATGTTTAATGGAAAGATGTCCCCAGCAACCATACCTGCATAGCCATAGTTGATTCCGAAAACTTCCATGCCTTCATAAACCCCTTGACGTACAACTGCACGTATAGCAGCGTTCATACCTGGTGCATCACCACCACTGGTTAAAACCGCAATGCGTTTCATTTCTTCACCTCTATATTTTTTTATGAAATAACCATTTCAATCCGACTTATCTATTTTATCACTTATTGTTGAAATTGTCTTGATTTTGTTTGAAATTAGATTAGATTTTTTTAAAAATGATTTCTAATCCTAACTCGGATAGCTCTTTGATTAACAATGGATTTTCTTGAATCAATAGCTGCGTGAGCACCTCCGTCTTGCGTGATTTAGCTTCAAACAGCAAAACAGGAATTGTCCCCGGATATTTTCTCAAGCTCGCTTTAAGCTGAATGATACTTGATTGCTCAAACGTTTCAAGCTTTATCCATGCACGCACATCCTCTGAAATAGCTTCAAGCTTTCTAATCATCAATTCTAGCTTGTCGTTATGATTCGTTACCTTAGCATGCACCAAGAAATATGGACCGAAGTTTTCCAGCGCTTGGTAGTTTTCACGATATTCCCTTGGAAATAAGACTCCCTCTATCTCGCCATTACGCTCTTGAACAACTACTCGTGCCATTGTTTCATTTGTTTTTTTGGTTTTCAGCAGCTTCTTGATTTTAACTTCTGCCAAAAAAATAACTTGTTGATTTAATTTCAAGTGATTGACATGATTTGGCTCAAAGCCTAATACACGCTCAAGCGCTCGCAATGGACTAGCACTCAGCTGAACACAGAGCAATTCACGTTCAAATGAAAGCTTCTCCTGCGGGGTGAAGTCTGACACATCAACCAGCTTTATCGGTATATCCTGCATTTCTACATCAGAATTCGTACTAACAACGAGCTTCGCATTTTCAATATATCGATCAATTGACTGCAAGAGCGCCTGACGATTGCCTTCAAATGTATCAAGCAAGCCAAGCTTAATGAGCGGTGCGAGGTTTTCAGCTGTCATTAGCTTTGTATCAGCACGTGTTAAGCGGAGAATAAAGTCATTGATGTCTTGAAAGCTTTCCTCACGCCTTAACTGATAGATTAATCTCGCTAACTCTCTTTTTAAACCATAGATACCAAGCAAACCAATCTGTAATGTTGCACCACCAGTATAGAGCAAATTAATCGCATTAATCTTCGGCAATTCCAGCTGAACTTGATTATCAAGCGCATCTGCTAAGAATAACTGCCGTTTAGCCTTGTCATTACCAATATCATTTAACATCACTTGGTAAAAGCATGTGGGATAATAAACCTTAAAAAACATCATCTGGTAGGCAACCGAAGCATAGGCATATGCGTGAGAACGATTGAAACCGTAATTAGCAAAGCGTTCGATTAAGTCATAAATCTCCTCCGCCTTCGCCTTGGAATGACCTAATTCTTGCGCACCATCGACAAATTCTTGCCGAAGCGCCTGCATTTCTGCCTGTTTTTTCTTACCAATCGCCCGCCGCAATAAATCTGCCTTCCCAAGTGAAAAGCCAGCAAATGCCGAGGCAATCTGCATAATTTGCTCTTGATATAGGATAATGCCCGAGGTTGTTTTTAAAATATCCGCAATCGTTTCGTCATAAAACTCAATCTCCTCACGCTTAAAGCGCCGTCTTAGGAATAGTTCAATATTTTGTGACGGGCCTGGGCGATAGATAGAGGTTGCTAAAACCATGTCCTCAAAGCGTGATGGGCGCATTTTCCTTAACATCACCCGCATGCCGGAGGCTTCAAATTGGAAAATTCCAAGTGTATTGCCACTTGAGAAGCTCTCTAAAACCTTTGAATCTTCAAAATCAAGATTGAGTAAATCAATTGACTGCTGGTATCTCTTGGCAACGATATCTCGCATTCTTTGCACCCATGTTAGATTTTTCAAGCCTAAAAAGTCCATTTTCAACAAGCCAATATCCTCAATATCATACATGTCAAATTGCGTATTCCAAATCTCACCATTTCCTTGCTGTAATGGCACAAACTCATCTAAGCGGACATCGCTTAAAATAACACCTGCTGCATGTGTTGAAGTATGCCTTGGCAGTCCTTCAAGCAGACTTGAAATTTGATAAATCCGTTGATAAATCGGTTGACTATTAATTTTAGTCGCAAATGGTTTGTATTTCATTGCAGCCTTTAGGCTGACCTTTCTACCGTACTCGCTCTTAGGCATTACTTTACTAAGAGTGAGTGCTTCCTCAACTTTCAAGCCAAAGACACGAGCAACGTCCCGCAGTGCCATTTTTGCGCCGAAGGTACCAAAGGTTGCAATCTGTGCCACAAAGTCTGAGCCGTATTTCTCGTTGACATATTGAATGAATTTATCACGTGCAATATCAGGCATATCAATATCAATATCGGGCATTGAAAAACGTTCCGGATTTAAAAAGCGTTCAAATAGCAAATGATGTTTAACAGGATCAATCTGAGTGATTTCTAAAGTATAAGCCACCAGAGAGCCGACAGCAGAGCCACGCCCCATGCCTGTATAAAAATTTTTTCGCTTGCCAAATTGCAATAAGTCCCAGACAATCAGAAAATAATCGTCATAGCCCATCTGATGAATAACATCAAGCTCATGCAGAAGTCTTTTTTGATAAATCTCCCCCTCAAGAAGACGCAGCTTCAAGCCGTCAAAGCAAAGCTTGTGTAATAGCTCTTGAGAATTTTCCTTAGAAAACTGAGGCAGGTGATGTGCTTTTGGCAATTCATAGCTAATCGGCGCAAGTAAGCTTTCAAGCTCTGAAAAATCTACCAAGCCCTGTTGAATAAAGCGCTCGGTAGCAAATGACGCTTCAAGTAGAAATGACTGATGAACCTTTAAATTCTCCGTATCCTCAGCGATTGTCTGCGCCTTAATCCGCTGCATCACTTCAAACGCATCACTTTCATTTGCTTGCAAGAAATTGACCAGCTTCAAAGGAATTTTCGGCTCAGGCAATGAAGCTAATAAGCTTTTTTCGCTCTCCAGATAGACACCAATATAAAAGCTTGTCGTAAGCTGTTTAAGTAGCTCATAGGGGTTCAGCGTATCAGTAATCGGTAAAATCACAGCAATATCCGTCAATAATGGTGCGATTGTTTCAAATTGCTGTCTTCCTTTAGTCATCTGTAAGGTTGAAATTTTAAATAAATCCTTCAAACCACGACTATTTTTAGCAATCAGCCGAAGCGTTATCGGCAATTGCTCAGCAATGACATCAAGAGATAATCCGACAATCGGTTGAATTCCACGAGATTTAGCATATTTGATAAATTTATACGCCCCATACAGCACCTGATTATCCATAATGCCCAAGGTTGAATAACCAGAAACGTGTCCTTTATCGACGTATTTTTTGATATCAATCAAACTATCTAATAGCGAATAGCTCGTTTTCGTTTCTAATTGAACATACATCCTATCTTCCTTTCTCTTGATTAAACAAAGCTTTTGACAGAAATAGCGAATCAACAGCGCCTTTTACCATTTTATTCTATACTATTATTTTTACTTTTGCATTTTTTGTGCTAGAATGAAGCATAACATTTTAGAAAAGAGATGGCTATGAAATATATCACAACTTTCTTTTGGTCTTTGATTTTTGGTCAAGTGATTGGCTATATTGCAAGTGCGCTTTCTAGTAGCAAGGATAATTACAGCTTGATGTTTTTTATCTCAATCTTCTTTGCATTTGCGGCAATTATCTTTACAAAACTAGCGACGCCAAAACAAGTAAATAAAACTGCTAAATGAGGTTGGAAATGTCCTACCTCATTTTTTTGTGCATGATGAGCGATTAAGAAAAGCTGTAAACAAGGGCTAAAAACCAGACCATGTTTACAGCTTTCTGAGTTTTTTTAGATACTTTGCGCCTTGATACTTTCAGCTTTAGCCATCAGAGATTTATTGATTGGTCGAAAATATTTGCGACTTTAATCGTGAGAAGTTCAAGTAGTTAAGAATACCTGCGAATTCAAACGCAAGAAGTTCAAGTAATCAAGAATAACCGTGAAAGCTTTATTGTGGGTACATGTCTGCATAAGCATCAATGATTTCCTTAGCAATATTTTTATTTGGCTGATCAACTTCGTCTAGTAAATGAGGGAACATCACGCCAATCGCAAGCTTTGGACTTTCACTTGGTGCATAAGCTACGATATTTGCATTGACGGTAGCTGTGTCACCGACATTTGTTTCGGCAGTACCGGTTTTAGCGCTAGTAGTCAGCTTAGCGCCCGCAAGTAAGGTACCTGTTGCATAGCCACTTCCATGAACCACGTCGTAAAATCCTTGCCTGATGATTGCCATTTGACTGGCTGAAATCGGCACTGTATTGAGTACCTTGGTTGGAATTGTACTGATTAGGCTGCCTAAGCCACCATCTGCATCATTTCCATAAATCCCTTCAACGACATGAGGGGCAATCCGATTGCCACCATTTGCAACCGTTGCGGCATATTGCGCCAGCTGCAAGGTTGTATAAGTATCATACTGCCCGAAGGATAAATCGAGCAAATGACCCATTGCTTCGGCGGAGTCTATATCTTTTTCAACAATACCCGTCGCTTCGTTTTGTAAGCCGCTTCCTGTTAGAACACCCATTCCATATTGAGCAAAGGCATCACGCAATTCCTTATAAACCTTTGCCTTATTCATCTCAGGCAGGGTCATATTTGGGACATATTCAATACCGAGCATTTTGATTGTCAGCTGCATCATATAACTATTTGATGACCATTGCAGCGCTTGGGAGGCAGTGAGTGCAACTCCTGGGCCATTT
>JAISYB010000055.1 GCA_031270215.1 Streptococcaceae bacterium
TACTTGGCATATGTGCCGGCAAAGATACCGAGTGAAGCAATCGCTAGCACGATGGCAAGTCCGGCTACTCTACGCTTGGTTAGCTTGAAATTTTTCATCTTAATTCCCCTTTCTAAATCTAATCCACACCAAAGAACCAACCCTTATATATCAAGGCTTGATGAGTTGTCTTATAAAAATGGACGCAAAAAAGCTACCTGTCCTGTCCGATAGTGTAGTCATCTTAACACCCCTTTGTCAAGTAAAAACTCTTTTATTGAAACCGTTTTTAAACTAACTACATTTTAACACGAAAGTTAGAGAAAAGAAAGCGGAAACTTAATAAATATTTTATAATTAAAAGATTGCGTAAAATATTTTGTGGAGATGAAAAAATGCACTGATTACTACTTTACCGTAATTTTCAGCGCATTTTATGATTATCATTTTACTAGTGATTTTTCGTGTCCAAAATAATCGTCACAGGTCCGTCATTAACCGATGCTATCTGCATATCTGCGCCAAACTTCCCCGTTAAGACCGGAACGTAATGCTCCAGCTCTTGATTAAATTTATGATATAACAATTCAGCCATCAAGGGGTTGGCAGCATTAACAAAACTCGGTCGATTGCCTTTTTTGGTATCTGCCAGCAAAGTGAACTGAGAAATAGATAAAATCGATCCGACAACTTCTTTGACATTTCTATTCATCAAATTTTTTTCATCAGAAAAAATCCGTAAATTAGCAATTTTCCTTGCCGCATAGCGTAAATCATCATTATTATCATCTGGCGCAACACCGACTAATAAGAGCAAGCCCTGTTTGATTTCAGATAATTTTTCGCCCTCAACTGACACACTGGCTGATTTAACACGTTCTATTACAATTTTCATTAACCATTCGTCCTTTTCACGCTAATTACATCTGGAATCATCTTGATTTTGTCAACGATTGTCGTCAGCTCTTCCTTGTCCTGAATAGGAATTGCGATATGAATCATCGCCTTGCGATCCTTTGCAGGATATGCGTTGACACTGATGACATTTTTAACAAAATTACTCACAACCAGATAAACTTCGTTAAATAAACCCGGTTTATCAACGGCATAAATATCTAATTCCGCTTGATAAATCTTGTTATTTCCTGATGTTTCTTCCCATTCAACCTCGACTAATCGCGCCTGTACCTCAGCTTGATTGTTGATATTAGGACAATCTAGGCGGTGAATAGATACGCCCCGACCCTTTGTGATATAGCCGACAATCTCATCTCCGGGAACAGGATTACAGCATTTCGCTAAACGAATCAATAAATTATTAACGCCTTGGATAACCGCGCCACCGTCAGTTTTCACCTTCATTTTTCCGGTGTCTTCTTTTTTTATCGGCACCTTAGCAATTTCGACACGCTCAGCTTCTTCCTTTTCGCGTGCCTGCCTTTTCCGTTCCGCCATTGTCAATTTATTGCTGACAGAAACCGGGCTAAGCTCGCCAAAACCGATAGCTGCCATCAGGTCGTCTTCATTTTTATAATTAAACTTTGGCAAAATTTCAATGACGTGCTTTTTATCCAAATACTGATTGGGGACAAAGCCGTGGTCGAGCAAATAACTTTTGAGCAACTCTCGACCTTTATTAACACTCATCTCTCTATCTTGCGTCTTAAAGAAACGCTTGATTTTATTCCGCGCTTTCGTTGTCTTGACAAATTTCAGCCAATCACGACTTGGTCCAAATGAATTTGACGAAGTAATGATTTCCACTCGGTCGCCTGTTTTTAATTTATAATCAAAAGTAACCATTCGCCCGTTTACCTTCGCTCCGGTTGCTTTATCCCCAACCTGTGTATGAACAGAATAGGCAAAATCTAGTGGCCCGCTTCCCTTTGGTAGCTCAATAACCGCACCTTTTGGTGAATTAACATAAACTTTGTCTGAGAGGACATCTCCCTTAACCGAATCAATAAATTCTAACGCGTCATTGCTTTCTTGCTTGATTTCAAGCAGCTCTGTTTTTAAGAAATTCAATTGTTTTTCGATAATGTCTGGTTCGCTTTTATCTGATTTGCCTTGCTTATACGCCCAGTGCGCTGCCACCCCATACTCAGCAACTTCATGCATTTTTGTTGTTCGGATTTGAATTTCTAAAGGCTGTCCCTCAGGACCGATAACTGTTGTATGTAATGATTGATAACCGTTTGCTTTTGCTGCTGCAATATAATCCTTAAAGCGATTTGGCATTGGATTCCAAATATCATGCACATAACCCAAAACCGCATAGCAATCACCTTTAGTTTCAACGATACAACGAATTGCAAGTAAGTCATAAAGCTCTTCAAAACGTTTCTTTTGATCCTTCATCTTTCGATAAATGGAATATAGATGCTTAGGTCTGCCATAGATTTCACCATAAATTTGGTTTTCTTCCGTTTTTTCTCGCAATCTTTCAATTGCCGTATCAACAATCCGTTCACGCTCTGAACGTTTGGTCTTCATCAGATGAACAATGCGATAATATTGTTTGGGTTCAAGGTAACGCAGCGAGGTATCCTCAAGCTCCCACTTAATTCGATTAATCCCCAAACGGTCAGCTATTGGCGCATAAATTTCCAATGTTTCTCTTGAAATTCTATGCTGCTTATCTGGACGCAAATGCTTTAGCGTCCGCATATTGTGCAGCCTATCAGCAAGCTTAACCATGACAACCCGCAAATCCTTAACCATTGCCAAAAGCATTTTCTGATGTGTTTCCGCCTGCTGCTCTTCATGTGATTTATATTCAACCTTACCAATCTTTGTTACACCTTCAACGATTTGAGCAATTTCTGGCGAAAAGTCTTTTTCCAAATCCTCGTTGGTGACCTCAGTATCTTCAACAACATCATGCAGAAAACCACAGGCAACCGTTACCTCGTCCATTCGCAATTCTGCTAAAATACCCGCCACTTGAATTGGGTGAATGATATATGGCTCTCCTGATTTTCTCTTTTGATGACTGTGTGCCGTCTTAGCGTAATCCAGTGCATGCTGCACTATTTTGATTTCATTAGCGTTCATATATCTTCGGCAGAGAACAATGACGCCATCTCCTGTTATATTTGCTTCATTTGGCATTAAATCCCTCCCTTTCTTCAACCCTTACAAAATAATTTTCATCCGTTTCATTACAAATGCTTTCCGTAGATTGAATTAATAATTTTACATCTGCTAGATAGTCATTATCGAAACGAAAAATTGTTAAATCATGTAAAATCGCCTGCTCACTTTGTGCCATTAAAGCAAGCTTCCTCAATTGTAAGTCTTGGATTTTTTTACTTAATTCAAGCTTTTCGACTTCTTTTAACTGGTGAGTATTTAGCAAAAAGTAAATATCTCTTGGATCGTAGACTAATTTTTCAAGCTCTTGAATCCAGGTGCGTAAAGCATTCGACTTTGTCTTAACTAAATTTAATGGGAAAGGCACATAAAACTGTCTCGCACCGTCTTTTCTCGCTTGGTTAATCTCAAAAGCCAGCTTGGCAGTTGTCCCACAACCCAAAGGATAATCCACTAGCACCCCGATAGCAATCGTTAAGCCTTCAAACAAGTTTTTTAGTCGTCTAACTTGGTCAGGGAGCGTAATGACTTCATCAACCGGTGACATAATAATCTCTCTGGCAATTTCTTTTAATCTACTCTCTTGGCTGAATACTTCATCTAATAAAAATCCGCCCACTAACCTTCTCCTTTCAACTCATAATAAAAGCTAATCGCTGACAATGCGTATAACGGCGCCGTTTCTGCACGCATAATTCTTGGTCCCAAGCCAATCAGACTGCCAAATGGTAGTAGCACATCAATCTCCTCATCTGCAATGCCGCCTTCTGGGCCAAAGAAAACTAGAATTTTTTGCCCTTGAAATTGCTCCAATTGCTGGTAAAACTGACTCACTTCGCCTGTTTGTGCACTTTTTTCATAGGCAATTAAAACCAAATCATATGCCGTTAAACGTTTTAATAAATCGTTAAACTCACTCAAAATCAAAACTTTTGGAATTTTTAAACGATGACTTTGCTCACTTGCTTCATGCGCAATTTTTTGTAACCTAAGTTGCTTTTTTTGACGCTTTTTCGCATCCCACTTGACAACTGAACGCTGTGTCGGCACAACAAGCAGCTCACTTGCCCCTAGCTCTGTTACCTTTTGTGCTAAAAGCTCCAGCTTTTCCCCCTTTAAAAATGAAGTCGCAATTGAAACCCTAACAGGTAGCTCGACGTCGCTTTTAAGCGTATCAATTATTTCAAATTTTACAGGCGTGTCAGATATTAACTCGGCAACAATCAAACGATGCTCAGAAATCACAAATTCGGCTTTATCTTTTGCTGTCATTCTCATAACTTTTGTGATGTGATGCGTTTGTGTATCATTGGGAAAGATGAAATTACCATCCACTTGAGATTGTTCAATAAAATATCTTTGCATCAGCCACCAACTATTTCTGCTAAATCAGCATCCGTTTTTCTTAAAATCAAGCAAACCCATTCACCAATTTGTAATCGTTCTTCCAAAACCAAACCATTTTTCCGATACACAGCTTCAATTAGAGGCAGCTTAGCCTCAATAATTCCTGAAAGGATTAATATGCCTTCTTTTTTCAATAATCGATTGGCATCCTCAATCAAATCAACTAGAATATCCGCTAGAATATTTGCAACAATCACATCTGCGGAAAAATCAAGCCCGCTTAATAAATCATTCGCAACAACCTCAATATTTTGCGCAGGTTTTAGATTTAACTCAATATTTTCTTTAGCAATACGCACAGCAGCTTCGTCAATATCTGTTGCTAAAATCTTCCCTACTCCGAGAAGCGATGCTGTAATACTTAACACTCCTGAGCCTGTCCCAACATCAATCAAGTGCTCACCGCCGCGTATTTTGGCCTCCAGCGCTTGTAAGCAAAGTCTGGTCGTTGGATGTGTTCCAGTTCCAAATGCCATGCCCGGATCTAGTATGATTTCTAGCTCATCATCAAGTGCTGCTTGATATTTCGTCCAGCTTGGCACAATGGTCAAATGCCGCGTCACACGTACTGGTTCAAAATATTTTTTCCATGCATTCGCCCAATCCTCCTCAGCTAAAGCATCAAATGATAGCGAAAAGTCACCAATTTTCAAGCCGAAGGTCGCCAGATTTGCAATTGCACTTTCAATTTCAGGCAATTTTTCGGTAATTTTCATATCCACTGGATAATAAGCAGTAACTGTTACCATTTCGTCGAAAGCGATTTTTGGTAAGATTTCGCCAAATTTTTCCTCATAATGAAGATAATCTAAACTATCTAAAATCGATACTCCTACCGATCCATTACGCATCAGCAAATCACTCACCGCATCAAGCGCTTCACGATGAATCTTTACTTTAACCTCAAACCATTCCATAAAAACTCCAATCTATCTCTGTTGTCAATATTTCGGATAACCGTAAAACTCAGCTTCGCTGATTGACTGCCTTTTTCTTTCAAATTCGTCTTGCAAAAAATCAAGCGTAAAGACTTCCTGTGTATCGTCTGTCAAGAAATCCATCAAATCACTTTCACCATTCACTAAAACGTCCTGCAAATGATTCGTAAATAGCTCTAAAAATTCCCCAGACAAGCCTTTTTTATCTTGAAAAGGAAAAACTGCTAAATAGTCATCTTTATCAAATACTGATTTACTTGGGTGATAAAATAAAATAGCGTCCTCATAAGCGATATTCTCTGTTGTTTTCTCGCCATCAATATCAATGACCTCAATATGCTCTGGATTATGAACATCAATGATGAAACAAAGCGTTATTGTGAAATTTCGTTTATCCCAAACAAACTCGAAATCATTATTTATCTTTTTTTCCAATAAATTCTCTAGCACCTCAACGAAATTCTCTTTCGCCATACTTACCTCCTCTAAATATTGACATCACAATCTTACTAAACTTTATTCTAACACTTTAATCACTACCTGACAAAATGACAAAACATGATAGAATAGATAATAGTGATAAATTCCAGAAAATCTCAAAATCTAATGTTCTTACAAAAAGAGGTAATGATGAAAAATTTAGCCCTACGCATGCGACCTCAAACAATCAACGAGGTCATCGGACAACAACATCTTCTAGGTAAAGGTAAAATCATCCGCCGAATGATTGATGCAAATTTACTTTCCTCAATGATCCTCTACGGACCACCCGGCATCGGTAAAACAAGTATTGCTAGCGCCATTGCCGGCAGCCTAAATAAACCGTTTAGAATACTGAATGCCGCTGTCAATAACAAAAAAGACTTACAAGTCGTTGCAGAGGAAGCCAAAATCAGTGAACAAATCGTTTTGCTCATTGATGAAATTCACCGCTTGGATAAACCCAAACAGGATTTTTTATTGCCCTTACTAGAAAATGGCGAAATTATCCTAATTGGTGCAACAACTGAAAATCCTTATTTTTCAATCAATCCTGCCATCCGCAGTCGTGTTCAGCTCTTTGAATTAAAACCATTAACATCAAGCGACATCAAGCAGGCTGTTAAACATGTGATTGCTTCAAAAAAGGCGTTTAATTTCCCTGTTGAAATTACTGATGAAGCACTAAATTTTCTTTCTCAGTCCACCAACGGTGATTTGAGAAGCGCCTATAATAGCTTAGAATTAGCAGTCCTATCTAGCGCAAAAAATCAAGCGTATGTCCTGATTAATCTAGATGCCATTGAAAATAGTTTACAAAGAAAATCTATCACAATGGATAAGGACGGTGATGGTCATTATGATGTCCTCTCAGCGTTGCAAAAATCAATCCGAGGTAGCGATGTCAATGCTGCACTACATTATGCTGCCAGATTAGTTGCTGCGGGTGATTTGCAAAGCTTAGGACGACGGTTGATCGTTATTGCTTACGAGGATATCGGTTTAGCAAATCCCGAAGCGTGCCAAAGGACAGTAACCGCAATTCAAGCCGCAGAACGATTAGGGTTTCCTGAAGCACGCATTCCGATTGCTAATATTATCGTGGATTTAGCGCTATCTCCAAAATCTAACTCTGCCTATACAGCAATGAACACTGCAATTGCTGACTTAACACAACACGGCGCACTCGAAATTCCACTACATCTCAAGGATTCTCATTACAAAGCTGCACAAAAAATAGGACATGGTGTTGATTATCTCTATCCTCACGACTATCCAAACGATTGGGTAAAACAAGATTATCTACCCGAAAAAATCCGAAAAGCAGATTACTATCAAGCAAAAGCAACCGGAAAATATGAACAGGCGCTTCATTTTAGAGAAAAACAAATTAAAGATTGGCAAAACGGAAAAAATTAATTTTAATGGCTAGAGCGGATGGTGCCGCCTAGCTTTTGTATTTCTAAATTTTTGAATTAGCACAAGTTTTTTCTTGTCTAATTTTTCAAATGATGATATGCTTATTTTAGGGAATAGCTGTGATGTACGATTAGTCCAATCGTGTGTTGACCGAACATTTTTATAAATTGAATTGGGATCTTTTGTATGTCGGTCGGTTGTAAGCCTTTTCGCTTGGTAACGCAAGACTTGAAATCGAAGAACCCACCTGCTTATACTGCGGGTTCAATACCTCAGGATGTAAAACGGCATTAACGGATAATTCCTTAGTTAAGGTTGACCTCAAAGGTCAGCTAAACAATCCAAAAAACGAGTTCGCCATTGACTTTCAATGATGAGCTCGTTTTATCGATTAAAGGAGCATTTTGAACTACTTCCTATGTTATAAATAGTAGTCTTTATACCATATTACAAAGTTTTTTATACCTTCATCCAAAGTTGTTTTCGGCTTAAAGTCGATTGTTTTTTCCAAATCAGAGATATCCGCATAAGTCTTTTGAACATCTCCATCCTGCATCTCCATAAAGATTTTATCCGCTTCTTTTCCAATAGCTGATTCAATCGTTTCAATAAACTTCAATAACGAAACGGGTGTATTATTCCCGATATTATAAATTTTGTATGGAGCAAAGCTTGAACTGATGTCTGCCTCTTTCCACTTAGAATTCGCTTGTGGGACTTTATCAATCAAACGGAAAATGCTCTCTACAATATCATCGATATACGTGAAATCTCTTTCCATTTCTCCGTTATTGAAAACCTTGATAGACTTTCCCTCTACTATGTTTTTAGTAAATGAAAAGTACGCCATGTCCGGTCTGCCATATGGACCATATACTGTAAAAAATCTCAACCCCGTTGTCGGTATTTTATATAAATGGCTATATGTATGCGCCATTAGCTCATTGGATTTCTTTGTTGCGGCATAAAGACTGACTGGATGATCCACATTATCATCTGTAGAAAATGGAATCTTTTGATTGCCTCCATAAACAGAGCTTGATGACGCATATAATAAATGCTTGACTGGATAGTTGCGACAAGCTTCTAAAATATTGACAAAACCAACCAAATTGGATTCCACATACGCATAAGGTTTTTCAATCGAGTAACGGACACCGGCTTGTGCAGCTAGGTTAATCACTATTTCCGGACGAGTTGATTCAAAAAGTTCATCTATACTGCTTTTATCTTCTATCCCCATTTGCATAAATGTAAAATTTTGTATTTCTTTCAATATTTTTAAACGATCCTTTTTAAGCCGAACATCGTAATATTCATTCAGGTTATCAATTCCGATTACTTCAAAACCCTCTGAAAGTAATCTTCTCGACAAATGAAAGCCAATAAAACCAGCTGCCCCTGTAACTAAAATTTTCATATTATCTCCCCTTTTTTCAACTCCATAAATGTTAACATTTTTTCATTAATCAGATTGACATCGAAACGTTCGCTACATATTTCTCTACCCTTTTCGCCCATAGTTACCACAAGTTCAGGGTTATTAATGAGCTCTATCATTCGTTTTGCAAGCTGTTCGCTATTCTTGATAGGAACTAAGAAGCCATTCACTCCGTCCGTTACAGCTTCTCGGCAGCCAACCCAATCAGTTGTAATAACAGGCTTTTCAGAGGCCATTGCTTCTAATATCGCTCTGGGAATGCCCTCCCTATAATATGTAGGCAACACAAAGACGGCCATCTTAGACAAGTAATCGGCAACGTCCTTTACTTCAGCTAATACTTCTATTGATTGATCAGCTATATATGGCTGTAGAAGCTCTTTATCAAACGAATCTTCCACGGAGCCAAGCAGATAAAATTTTGCATCAGCATATTTTTCTTTCACTTTTCTAGCTGCTTTAGCGTATTCCAGCACACCCTTCTCTTTCATAATACGAGAAATCATAATAAACGTGTTCTTTTGACTATTTTTTGAAGAGTGGAATCGTTCCATGTTCACCCCTGAACCATCAATCTTCACGGCTTTGCTTTTAGGCAAGTATTTTTTCCCAACAAACAATTCCATATCATCATAATTTTGAAAAATTACTTTATCGGCATATTTAAACGCTTGTTTATATAATTGTCCAACCATTGCTTGAATAATTTTTTTCTTAAAGGAAACACCAGTATAGAGCCTTCCTAAGCCTGTGAGCATTGGATAAAATTTAGTATTCTCAAATTTTTTACCAGCTAATGAACCATAAATCACCGGTTTTATCGTGTAGGAAAACACAACATCCGGCTTCTCATTTTTATAAACTTCTCGTAACATTTTTAGATATTTATAATCATTTAGCACACCAATTTTATCTCTTTTAAGCGGAAGCACAATCAACTTCTTCACTCCCAAATCGTAAATATCCTGCTCAAACTTTTTATTAGGACCAACTACTGAGACTTCGTGTCCTTCAGCAATCATAGCCTTCACAAGATCTCCGCGAAGATTAAAAACCGTTTTATTTTTTGGTGCTATTATCAATACTTTCATTTGTTCTCCTCAATCATCAGGTATTTTTTAATCTAATCAATACCTTCCCCATTCGTTTCTTATTATTTTCTCCTACAAAAGAATTATGAGCGGAATAAACACATTTTTAAATCAAAAAAAAAGAAATGTGTGCCACATACCAATCATTTAACTCTATACGCTATTTTGCTCAACGTCTTTTCTACCGTTTACTTGAGTTCATCCAAGCTAGTCAGTCTAATAATTTTACCTACTTTGGTTACTCTTACATCAGATTTCCCTCGGTAAACACCTGTTTTTCAGCATTCACTATCATGGAGCGGAATTTATAAATATTAAAAACCCGATGAGAAATCGTTGATGTTAGATAAAGTCTATCAAATCCCTGCTATTTTGTAAAATAATTTACCACACACACGAGGTTTCTCTAGTGATTGGTCGATGTGTACTTGCACCACCTAGTTAGTTAGGACACGGGATATTAAAACTACAATGAACATATATACTCATGTATGGAGCAGTAAAAATTTTTCGTATTCAAACCGTATTCAACCCCAAAAAAATAACGCCCTAGACGTTTTCTAAATGCTTACGCACCAACGCTTAGACGTTACGATTAGGTTTGGCACCTATGGGCTGTGAGGGGCTCGAACCCGCGACCCGATGATTAAGAGTCATCTGCTCTACCAACTGAGCTAACAGCCCTTTTGCAACAAGAAAAAGTTTATCATTAACTGAAAGATATTGCAAGAATTTTTTTTAAATAATCAAGAAAAGGCAAAACAGCGGCATTAGCGATATAGAAAATTAGAAATTTGAGAATATTTGTTTGCAAATTTATCTATTCCTCAGTTGACACCCGTAGCTCACGAACAAAAAACGAGGCAAAACTGTAGTGCCCAAAAAAGTTGTTCATATTCGCAGCAGAAAAATTCACTTCGCTATGGTTTAATCCCAATCTTCAACCTGCCACTCTTCTCTTTACCATATTTTTAGGGCTAAAGAATCGTAGTTCCCTTTTCTTTCTTGCTATTCATGGACGATTTTCATTCCTAAGTTAAAGCTATATTTTCCATAAAAATACCGCCCGCCAATCGTTAACTTTTGGTGGCGGTACAGATATTTTGCCCCAGCCTTGTTTTTCCTTTGATTTCCCGCTATGCCGTTTGGTTAGAACGCTATAGCGTGTCAGTGGTTTCTTGTGCTGACAGTAAGCGCTATTTGGAGAAGCCCTTTAGTCCGTCACTTAGCGCTTTATCTAGCATTTGATTGCCCAATCTTAAATCCTCATGCTGCCAGTGCATGATTTTAATCCACATCGGATTACCCCCATGAAGCGTTTCATAGGTTTGCTGGCGGCTGCCAAAGCTTTCACCGGCAATTTCCCATGCAAGATTAAGCAAAACAATCCGTTCTTTAGCGCTGATTAGCTTAGAGTTCAAGACAGATTCTAAAAGCTCTGGATAGGCATTAAAGGTTTCGACATCTGGAATCGCAACGATTGAGCCGCCGGAAAATTCCTGCAACGTAATGATTACCTCGCGATACATTTCAGGTAAAATATCTCGGACGGCGAGAAGTGCCTGCATATTTGGAGTGAAAACATCGTTTTCCATTTGTCCGCTGTCCTCCGCCCAATTGATTGTCCCACGAATTAGCTCAAGGTTTCGAGTCAGCTTCCCTAGCACTTCCTGAGTCCGAAGAAAGCTTGTTAAACCAAGTGCCGTCGCAACTTTTACGGTCAGTGCTGTAACAAATTCTAGCTTGACTAAGCCGCGAACCTCATCCTGATGTGCCGTATGGACAAACAATCCGCTTTTTGGGAAGAATTGATCGCTTTTTTCGACATCTCCTTCTACAAAAACACGTTCCCATGGGATAAAAACGTCCTCAAAAGTAATGAAAGCATCGGATTCGTCCATTAAATTAGAAAGCGGATAATCAGCAACGGTATAATCGCTCTTGGCGGTCGGTTTTCGCAGCCAAATTTTAACTCCTTTGGTGTTCAGTGGAACGCTGAAAGCATTAGCGAACCTTTCATCCCCCAGCTGCAATCCAGGCACATTATAGACCAAGAGTTCATCAGCAAATGGCGCTAAGGTATTGACCATTTTTGCGCCTTGAATAATAATGCCACTGCTGTTTTTTTCCTTAACCCAAGTGCCGGAAAATACTTCGCCAGCTGCGAGATTCTCGTGAAGCGTCAGCGCGCGATTGACCTGAGGATTTTGTAAAGCATGCGAGATAAATAGGTCTTTTGCTTTCATTTCCGCTGCGTAATTTTTCAGATTTTCGCTGAAATTTGTCCATTCATTTGCCCCAAAGAAGTCAGAATAGTAAGGCAATACTGCAATACCGGAATTTAAAAATTCATTGCCACGCCCGATTAAGCCATAGCTGTTTTCAGCAATCTCACGATAAATTTTGTGCTTAAGCTTTAAATCCTTGACACTTTTGGGCGTTAAAAAGGTGGTAGAATAGCGTTTTCCATTATCTAAAAAGCTATGCTCATCTTTTTGTTCTTGCAGCAAATAGTAATTTTGAATGATTTTTAATGTGTTGGCTAGCACAGGGTAATCCGTAAAATCCTCCATTAATTTGCCGTTTAAAAACATTTGTCTGCCATCATTTATCACGCCATTTTTGGTTGTCATAATCCGCTCCTTTTTTAAAATAATGATTTCCTTTATTGTACTATAAACATTTTTTATAAAGAACGAAGCTTGCAGAAAACTAAGGAAATATTTGAAACTAGCATACTACCGTGTTATAATCAAAATGATTTGGAGGTTTGTATGATTAAAAAAGCATCTCTTGCCTGTACAATTTGTGGCTCAAGAAATTACGCCATTACCGTTGGTAGCAATCAGCGCAACGAACGAATTGAAGTTAAGAAATTTTGTAAATATTGTGGTAAACACACTCTACATCGTGAAACAAGATAGAAAAGGAGTAAAAATGAAATTTTTAAAAAGCGTTATTCATGAAATGAAAAAAGTAACTTGGCCAACACGAAAGCAGTTATATCGTGACACACGTGTTGTTTTTGGGACAGCAATTATTTTTGCGGTTGTCTTATTTGTCTTTGACACATCAATCAAAACACTTATCCAAGCAATTTTATCGCTAAGGTAGATAATTGGTGAGAATTATGATACAATCTCGGTGTGCGAAAGTTTCGGTTGCCGAAGCTTTTTTATTTTGTTGAAGTAAAGGTGGGTAAAAATGTTAGATAGTTTTGATAAAGGTTGGTTTGTTTTACAAACATATTCCGGATATGAAAATAAGGTTAAGCAAGATTTGTTGCAAAGGGCGCAGAGCTACAACATGCAGGAAAATATTTTGCGGATTGAAATTCCGACAGAAACAACGGTTATTGAAAAAAATGGCACTAAAAAGGAAATTGAAGAAAATATTTTTCCAGGTTATGTTTTAGTGGAAATGGTCATGACAGATGACGCTTGGTATATCGTTCGTAACACGCAAAACGTTACAGGATTTGTCGGTTCTCACGGTAATCGAAGCAAGCCATCACCACTACTTGAAGAAGAAATCAGAGCTATCCTGAAAGGGATGGGTAAATCAATACGTGCAACAGAGTTAAATGTTAAGGTCGGCGACAGTGTTCAGATTGTAGATGGACCATTTAAAGACATGCTTGGACAGGTTGCTGAAATTGAGGATAAAGACAAGATTAAAGTAACGATTGAAATGTTTGGACGCCAAACGGTTGCCGAGGTCGGAACAGAACAAATAGAAGAAATTAAGTAATTTATAGTGATTTAAAAAAATCGACCGGGACATATTGCCTCGGTCTTTTTGTGCTATGGCTACCTCTAAAACAAAGGCAGCGGCTAGGGAGTAGAGCAATTTTTAAACATTATATCAATTGCTACGCTTCTACACCAAAACCGCTGCTTCAAACGCTTTTTAACTCAGCTACCATTTAATCTGATTGTATGGCTGCTCAAATGCTTTTGTCACATTATTTTTTGCTTGCTCGACTGGATACTTTTCTTTAAAATCACATCGAACGATTACTCTTCTAATAGCTCCTGGATCATTACAGGTCACAAGGGTCAGCTCGCGCTTGTTTGGCGTATCATCGAGCACTTCAACATGCTCAGGGGTGACGATGAAAACATCCGTTACTACATAGACGAAAATATCTGTTTTATCTGTCAAATAAACCGTTTGTCCAGCTCTAGCAGGCGCTTCTTTAAGCGGGGAGAATAGCATCCTTGGCTGACCGGTAACAAAATGACTTGCTAAAGCATAATTTCCCTCTCCCATTTGTTGATCTACCTTCATTGTACCGGCACCTAACAAGAGATTGTGATTGCTCAGACCTTTAAAGATTGGCAAATTTAACCCAATGTCCGGCATAGAGATACCGCCAATAACCGGTAATTTTTGTGCATCCATCTGTGCCCTTAGTACTGCCTCGGTGCTTAATGACTCAACAGATGAGAAATCAAAATTACCCTTTTTCTTCTGATTTTTTTTGACATCCTCTTTAGTTATCTTAGAAGTATGATATTGATTGGCATTCCAATTCATCAATAAATACTTAATCTGATTGTTGAAAACAAGCGCCAAGCCAATTAAAAGCAGCAGAAATAATAATAGATTAATCAACCGACTACCGAATTTTTTCTTCTTTTTTTTTCTATTTTTTTTCGTCATTCATTCACAACCTTATCTTCAATCTACCCTTTTATCATAACATCAAATCGTGATTTCTAAACATCTGACGCTCAATGTCACTTTTGCGCTAGGTGATAGCCCGATTCTTTATTAAGCTGGAAGCGTCCTTTTAAGCCACGTGAGAGGTAAACTTTATCTGACTTAGTTACAAAAATCGCCTCCAAATCAGCCTGATGATTGATATAGCTCAAGCCTTCTTTTACACCAAGTGAATAGATAATCGTTGAGTACGCATCATCTGCCATTGAACTTTTCCCGACAATCGTCACGCTTTGCAGGTCATTATCAAACGGATAGCCTGTCTTTGGATTGAGCAGATGGTGATAAATTTTCCCATCAACTTTCAAATATCTTTCGTAAATACCGCTTGTTACTAGCGAAGTATCGCGGCCATCAACATATCCTAAAACAGTATTTCTTGCTTTATTAGGGTCTTGGATACCAACCGTCCATGCGCTTTTGTGATTTCCCTTTGGCGAATTACCAATGACGTAAACATTTCCGCCAAGATTGACGATTGCACTGCTAACCCCTTTACTTTTCAAAAGACGGACAACCTGATCGGTAATAAATCCTTTGGCTATTGCACCAGCGTCAATTTGCACCCCCGCTTTATTTAAATAAGCTGTCTGATTTTTACTATCTAGTATAAGCGTTTGGTAATCAATCAACTCAAGCGCCTGATTAATCTCCTCTGACGTTGGCTTCTTGGCATCAGAAAACCCAATATGCCACAGCTGAGTTAAGGCACCGATTGTAATGTCAAACCCTCCCACATTCTCTGAGGCACTCTTGGCATACTCTAGTAGCTTCATGATATCTTCCGGAACCTTGACCGGCTTAATTCCTGCATTTTGGTTGATTTCATCAAGAATTGAGCCAGATTTATTCACCGTAATTTCTGCATCGTAGCGCTTGATTAATTCAACCGCCTCTTTGAGTGCTGTTTTTTTGTTTGGATTGTAAACCTCAAGCTCAATATATGTTCCAAGTGCAAACAACTGCTCGCTATCAGGCTTGCTTAAAAAGCGCTCAGTATCCCTTGAAGAGCTGGTGCACGCTGTTGTAAGCAATAAAAAGATTAATCCTATTCCAAATAATAATTTCCTCCTCATAGTCATTCCTTCCCACAAATTCCAATTTGTCTTATTATAACCTTTAATCTAAAGATTTCCGAGAAAATAATTTAATTGTGTTTCATTTTTGAAAAAGTTATACTTAAAATAATCAGTTTACATTTTATATCAAAGGAGTTTTTATTGTGAGTAAAGAGAAAATAATCGTGATTGGTGCTGGTTTCGCAGGTCTTTCTGCGACCAGATACCTATCCAAAAAGCTAAAAGACGCAGAGATTACTTTAATCGATAAGCACAGCTACCATACCATGATGACACAATTACATGAGGTTGCTGCTGGGCGCGTTGATGCTGCTAATGCACAATACGACCTACAGCGCTTGCTGGGTCATCGGAAAAATGTTTCAATCGTTACCGATAAAGTGACCAATATTGACAAAGAAAATAAGCTCGTTTCAACAGAGCTTGGTAGCTATCCGTACGATTACTTAATTGTATCTATCGGTGGTGAACCAAATGACTTCGGTATTCCCGGCGTTAAAGAAAATAGCTTTTCGTTATGGTCATACGAAGATGCAATAAAAATCAAGCGACATTTAGATATTACCGTTGAAAAAGCCGCAAGGGAAACAGACCCCGATAAGCGCAAAGCGCTCTTAACCTTCCTAGTTGCAGGTTCTGGCTTTACCGGTATTGAGATGGTCGGTGAATTGATTGACTGGAAAGCTGTTGCCGCAAAAGAATATAAGCTAGATCCTGACGAGTTTACAATTGGTGTCGTTGAAATGATGCCAACAATTCTTAATATGTTGCCACGCGCTGATGCTGATAAAGCATTACGCTATTTGGAAAAGAAAAATGTTCAAATTCTAACTAACCACGAAATCTCCTCAGTTGCTAGCGACTACGTGGAGATTAAAAATCAAGCGCCGATTGCATCTCACACACTCATCTGGACGACTGGTGTTCAAGGTAATACCGAAGCCAAGAGCTATGGTTTACAAGAAACTGAACGCGCTAATCGCTTAGTTGCTAATCAATATATGGAAGCTATTGGCTTTGAGGATAAAGGCATTTATGTCGCAGGAGATGTTTCCGCCTATACAGAAACAGACACAAATCGCCCAACGCCGCAAATCGTTCAAGCTGCCGAAGCTACCGGGCATACTGCGGCAGCAAATATTGTTGCCAAAATCAAGGGTGAAAAAAAACAGCCGTATCACGCAAACTATTCCGGATTCATGGTATCTATCGGCTCAAAATGGGGTGTCGCCCATGTAATGAACTTCTTACACCTCAGCGGCTTTTTAGCGATGATTATGAAGCATTTTATCTACATCATCTACACCCTGCAAATCAGGTCTGGCTATTACTTTTTCCAATATTTTAAAAATGAATTCTTTCATACCAAAAACGAACGCAATATCGGTCGAGGACATCTCTCAAGACTCGGCAACGTCCTTTGGAGTGTGCCACTGCGTGTTTTCTACGGCTCCGTTTGGCTGGTTGAAGCGAGCCATAAAATCGTAGGTAACGGTAGTTACCTAAACCCTTCAACTTGGTTTGGTAAAGGCTCATGGTTTACTAATGAGGTCAAATTCCCATTTGAATGGTTGCACACTGCAGCAGTAACCACTGGTGCAAGCGAAGCTGCTGGTAAAGCTGCCGAAGTAACTACTGGAGCGAGCAGTGCAGCAGGTAGTGCAACAGAGGCTGCCGGAAAAACAGCGGAATTTGGTTTAAGCTACGCTTACGGTGTTGAACCAATGGCGGTATTTGATAAAATGCCAAAATTCTTAGAGCCAATCATGAAATTTATGATTCCAAACAAAGAAGTAGCATTGTTTATGCAAAAGTTCATGTCAATCGTTGAAATCCTAATCGCCTTGGCGCTCATCGCCGGTCTATTTACCTTTATCGCTAGTGCTGTCACCGCTGCTCTAACAGTGATGTTCTGTCTTTCAGGAATGTTCTATTGGGTCAACATCTGGTTCATTTTTGTCGCAATTGCGCTGATGAATGGCTCCGGTCGGGCGCTAGGTCTAGATAAATGGGTGCAACCATGGATTCAAAAGCACTTAGGTAGACGATGGTACGGTAAAGTAAGAGCCATCTACACCGGACGTAGTAAATCCTAGTTTTAGATAATCTTATCCGCAGAAAGCCAGAATATTTGAAATGCCCTTATCAAAGTAGACAGATTTTCCAAATCTACTTTATAAGGGTATTTTATATTCTCTTAGTCTTAGATTATTATACGTGATATACGGCGCCTCTATTTTGGGTGCTTTTTGCCGATACTGTCCTCGTGAATCACGCCATTAAAAAAAGAGGCAAGAATTATGTCCCTGCCTCACCTAGAAATTTCGATTAATTGTATCAAATTCGCCTGTAAATTTACAGCGCAAATCTTTTAAAAAATTCTTTTCCCAACGATTGCCACTTGCATTAAAATTTTTAGTGCATTCTTTGTTAGCATGTGCGGGGTTTAGTGTTATAATCAATAAAAATAACGCTGGAGGGAAATGGCTTGAATAGCTTAAAATACGCACTTACCTATTGGCTGAAACGAATATTTCAAAACTTCATCACCGAAACTGCTACAAAGGAAGCGACTATCCCTTTGTCTGAGGAAATTTTATCCAAAATTAAACTCGCTTTTGCCCAAAAAAGGATTATCGTTGTTAATTACCAAAATGAAGACGGAGACTTAACAAGCATCAGCGGGAGAATTACGCGCTATGAGCTGGAAAGAAACCTGCTGATTCTCGAACCTTTTGAGCACCAAGCAGCAATTATCAAGCTCTCACAAATCAAAAAAATCAAGCTCTTACCTAAGCTAACACTCTAAGCTTAGCCATTGTGATATGCTTGATAAACTAGTTGCTTTTCCACTTGATTCATCTTAGAAATGCGCTTAATTGCCTCTTTTGATGTAAGTCCTACCGCCATCAATTCCTTTACTTGTTCCTTATAAGTCAAAGTATTCTCAGGGACTTGTGCTTGCGTTGCACCGGAAATAATCAGCAGACACTCTCCTTTAATCGGCTGAGTTTCTATACTTGCCAAAATATCAGAGATTAATCCTCTCCGATATTCCTCATGCAGCTTTGTGACTTCCCTTGCCAAAACGGCAGCTCTGTCGCCGTAAATCTCTAGGAAAATTTCCAATGTTTTTGCAACACGAAATGGAGATTCATAAAAAATTTGTGTTTCCGGATAGTTCTTTTTTGTATCTAAAAAACGTCGTTGCAAGCCCGCTTTTCTTGGCAAAAATCCGTAAAATACATACGGCTGAGCTGCCAAACCGCTCGCAACTAATGCTGTGATGCCAGCACTTGCCCCAGGTAGAGCAACGACATCAATATTCGATTCAATACAAGCGCTAACTAATAATTCACCTGGATCACTAATGCTCGGCATGCCTGCATCACTGACCTGTGCGATACTATGTCCATTTTGCAACAAATCAAGCAATACAGGTATCCGCTCTACTGCATTATGCTCATGAAAGCTGATTTGCTTTTTGGAAATTTCCAAATGCTTGAGTAATTTCCCTGTGTTTCTGGTATCCTCGCTTGCAATATAATCCACAGCAGATAGAATCTCAATGGCTCGCAACGTAATATCTCCCAGATTGCCAATTGGTGTCGGCACTAGATATAACTTTGCATTCTCGTCTTTAAAGCTCTTTTGTATCTGCACATTACTCTCCTTATTAGCCAACTCTCTCATTCATTTAATCTATATTATCCTTAAAAAAGGCGAGACTCAGTGTTTAACAACGTAGCAATTAGGAATTGCAGGCAAAGACTTACCAATGCTCACAAATTTATCGCTTTCTAGGCAATGAAGTTGCCACTTTAGCAGCTTCCGGAAAGGCTAGCCGCAACCTGCCTTAGCGGATTTCCTTTAAGCATTGACTAATCGCACCATTTGCCCCCCAAGATTAAATCAAAGGCAAAGACTTATGTCCCCGCCACTTAACTATATATCACACCCATGCAAAACATACACGGTTCATCATCAATTCGACGTTGTCCATAAAATTGGTTACAAATATGAAAGCCGTCCTCGTAAATATTCTCCAAGTTTAATCGAGATTTAGAAATTTTCTGTGTGCTACTTTTGACATGCTGCTCCTCGCCTGGCAGATTACTCAAATCATCTAAACGCTCACGCAGGCGCTCATTTTCAATACGTAATGTTGTATTTTCTTCAACAATCCTCGTCAACGCCAGCTTAGTGTCATTTAGCTCGCCTGTAATTAACGTCAATAAGCGCTCTAAATCATCAAAATTATCCACTAATTTTTTTCTATCCACAATGCCTCTCTCCTACTCCACTTTGCTATCAGACATCTCTATTTGCTAAATTTTATCTCTTCCACATCATAATCAATTAAAGCAGGTGATTTTTCAAAACGCACTTTTACAATATTTTCTAAAATGCTTAAGCCTTCCGCACGACCAATGCCGTCCTCTGTTTCCACTTTTTGCCCCCAATCGGGAAATCGCCGCTTGGCTACTTCATAAAATTGATCTTCATACTGTAAGCAACAGAGCAGCCTGCCACATAAACCCGAAATCTTTATTGGATTTAAAGATAAATTCTGATTTTTAGCCATCTTGATAGATACCGGCACAAAATCACCCAAGAAGCTTGAGCAGCAAAGCACTCGACCACACGGCCCCAGCCCACCAATCGCCTTAGCTTCATCTCTTGGACCAACCTGTCTAAGTTCAATTCGCAAATGAAATTTTCCTGCCAATACCTTTAGCAATTCGCGAAAATCTACTCGACCCTCAGCCGTAAAGTAAACGACTAGACGCTCTCTATCTAAGGTATATTCTACTTCGAGCAATTTCATCCCTAAGCCTAGGTTTACAATACATTTCATAACATCTTTTTTAATGCATTGTGCGTCCTTTATATTACGCTCATACGCTGCTTTTTGGCTATCAGTCGCTTTAGTAACTACTGACAGATGATCCGGCAGGTCACTTTCAGACATCAAACGGTTCGCATAATAAACCTTACCCAACATTTTGCCGTTCTTCGTTTGGGCGATAATTAAATCGCCTACTTGATATTTTTCAGGCGCTTGAAAAAAATGGATTTCTCCCAAAGCTTTAAAGCGCACACCGATTACTTCTTTTTGTTTCAAATCATCATCTCCAAAGTGATTGTAGGACTAAATATTCTAAACAGTTTTGAAAACTAACATTGGAGGCAAACATTTCCTCGATTTTAAAAAAGCTGCCTAGCGATAATCCGTTTTTAGTTACCATCATCTTATTCTCAAGGTAAAATGCAACTATTTTCAAAGCAATTTTTTGCTTATCTTTATCATCAAATACTGCGACTAACTGCGCCGCTACATCAGCAAAGACTTCCGGCTTTCCGTTTGACAAATCATCTACCCATTGTTTGACTAAAGGCGCGCCTAATTTAAACCAGCTTGATTCATTTAAATGAGAGGCTAAGGTTAAATCATCGGTAATTCGTGCTAATAATTCTGCCCTTGTCGGTAAAATGTCCTGCTGCTTTAATTTTTCACACAAATAATCTTCGTTTTTCTCGAAATGAAAAACCTGTGTTCGCGAACGAATTGTCGGTAAAACCTGCTTGATTTGATTGGTAATAAAAAACAAATACGTATCCATTTTCGGCTCTTCAATAAACTTCAACAGGGCATTTGCAGCGCCTTGACTTAGCGTTTCAACCGATTTGATGATAAATACTCGCTTTTGCCCTTCGATTCCTGTCTGATTCATCTCGCTTAGCATCTCTCTAATCTGCTCCACTTTAATGGCTTGACCGATAGGCTCTATCACTCGAACATCAGCAAATGACTGCGTGGCAATCAACTGACAATTTCTACACTGACCGCAAGGAGCACACCCTTGGGGCTCTAAACAAAATTGACTTTGCGATAACCAAATCGCAAAATCAAAGCTTCCAAACAAACCGTCAAATAGATAGGCATGAAATAATGCTTGATGATCTAGAATTTTGAGAAATCTTTTGTATAAAACCGGCTGTACTTCTGGTAAATTCATTTAAAACCTCAAAAATTTTTCAATTGGTAAAACAAAAACAGTTGCACCGCCAACTTCAACCTCAATCGGATAAGAGGCTAGACCATCTAAGGATAAATCTAACGTAATCGGAGATTGGACATAAGTTTTTCTCGCTTTACTGGTTTCTTCAATAATTTTCAAGACCTCGTCAACACGCTCATCATCAATTCCGATAATAAATGTTGCATTCCCAGCTTTGAGAAAACCGCCCGTTGAGGATAATTTTGTTGCTCGAACATTTTCATCAATCAAACGATTAGCCAAGCGATTGGCATCCTTATCCTGAACAATAGCTAAAATCATTTTCATTACGCTAACTCCCTTCATTGCTAAAGATTATCCAACCTACTGGTAATAATCTCCAATGCCTCCTCAACTAGCTTCTCTGTTGGTTTAACTGCATCTATTTTGACAATTCGTTCCGGATATTTTTCCAAAACTTTCAAAAATCCATGCCGAACAAGCTGATGTGTGGCAAGAGATTCTAAATCAATGCGATTAATTTCATTCTTGCGCCCGCGCATAATTCTCTCTATTCCAGTTTCCACGTCCAAATCAAGCAATAAAGTTAAATCAGGCATTAAATTATCCGTTGCAAATTCATTGAGCTGAGCAACAGCGTCAATCCCAAGCTTTCTTGCATTGCCCTGATAAGCTAGGGAGCTGTCGACATACCTATCTGCAACCACAAGCTTACCTGCCGCTAGAGCAGGCAATACTTTTTCGACCAAATGTTGCCTACGACTTGCTGCAAATAATAACGCCTCCGTCTTAGCGTCCATCTCCGTATGCGCAGGATCTAAGATAATCTTTCGTATTTCCTCAGCAATCCGGACTCCCCCAGGCTCTCTGGTGGTCAGCACTTCTCTATCGCTAATCCTCTGAAGTTTAGGAACAAGCGCATTTAGTAACGTTGTCTTTCCAGAGCCTTCAGGACCCTCAATTGAAATAAATATACCTTGCATTGTCCACTCCCCTAATCGCATTAAACATCTCCTCCCATTCTACTGCAAAATCCCAGAAAAATAAAGTTCTCGCTTCAATTTAACTAATTGAAACCACTCATTTTAATGGTATAATGAATACATTATTGAAAGTAAAGGAGTTTGTATATGGTACCTTTTTTAATTTATTGGGCAGCAGATTTGTTTGGTCTGGCATTTCTTCTTTTGTCGATTTTCTTTACGCTTTTTTATTTAGCACGAAAAGAAAACGGCAATCTCTGGGCATTTGCATTTTTTGATGTCCTTGTTACCGCTATGTTAGGGGTTATTGTTTTCACTTATCGAGCAAATCATGGATTTGGTATTGCACAATATTCAAATACGTACTTCGCTTTAATCATCGCTTTGTTAATACTAGCGATTCTTCAAATTGTATTCGGACGTACTGCTAAGAAATAAAGGCATTAAAAAGGCTGCACCTCAATCTAAAATGGACCCTAGATAATGGACACTGATAAAAAAAACTGTCAGTTGCTCCTATTATCAAGGGTCTTTTTGTCGTATAATCAAACAAATGAGGTGAGATTATGGGTGTCAATTACTTTACCAATGAACAAGTCGATGAACTTCGCTGTAATCCTTATGTAGACAATGTTTCTACTAAAGCCATTACCTATTCTGAAGAATTTAAACGACATTTTATCGAAGAAAATCAATATGGAAAATTACCCACTCAAATTTTTAGAGAAGCGGGATTCAATCCAAAGGTACTTGGGAAAATGCGGATTAATAATTTTGCCAGACGGGTACGTAAAATGAATGAGCGTGTCGAAGGCTTTACTGATCTACGCAGTGAGTCCTCTGGTCGTCCTCGAACTAAAGAGCGGACAATTGAAGCGGAAAATGCGTATCTTCGTCATCAAGTCGCTTTACAAAAGCAACAGATCGACGTACTAAAAAAAACGAATTCTATCAATCGCAAGGCAGCCAAAGACTCACACAAGAAAAATTCCAACTCATCCAAACAGTAACCGCACGAGATAACAACCTATTGAACATCACTTGGTTATGCGAAATTGCTCAAGTATCACGTTCTGGTTATTACAATTGGAAAAAGAATCAATCACGACGGAAGCAGCGAGATGTCAAAGACCAAGCAGATTTTGTGCTGGAGACTTTTAATAAGCTCTTTGAACGTCATGACATTCCTAAAGACCAAAAAACCCTAATTCATTCCGATCAGGGTATCCACTACACAAGTATCCAATTTCAAACCTTAGTCAACGACCATGAGCTTCGACAATCCATGTCTCGCCGAGGCAACTGTTGGGATAATGCACCGCAGGAATCTTTTTTCGGTCATATGAAAGACGAATTGTCTGATCTGCATCAATTAAATACGTTCCAACAGCTTCAAGAAGTCCTCAATGATTATATGGACTATTACAACAATGAGCGCTATCAATGGAATTTGGCGAAACGTTCGCCAAATCAATATGATGCATTCATCAAAACGGGAGACTATCCGTTGAAAAATCTAGTGGCAACTCCGGAGTTGCCAACGGTTCTTCTGGTATAAAACATTCGGCATATTCTAAGTTAAAACGATCATTGAATTTTTCGTATAGAGTCTCCAAGCTGCCTGGTTTGAACAGTTCGTCCATATCCGCTTCAGGATCAAACATGAGTTGCACGTAGAAATCAAAGGCTAAATCAATTTTAGAACCTTTGAGGATCCATTTCAATTGATCGATAAGATAATCTTCTTTATACAGTAAGTTTGAGATACTGCGATATTCCAGAAAGTATGCCCATTGTTCTTTAAGAGTCAAGTCGTCAAAATAGCGAAGCATCCAATTGGGATACAATCGTAACTCATGTTCTTCACAAAACACAGAAAAATCCAACGTCTCAATACTTGAAAAAATATTCATTAGCCTACTGGACGACAACAACCCGCACATCATTCTGAGTACGGGTCTGTTCTGCGTGCCGTCACTCCTCCTATGAGCCAATCATAGAAAAAAATCAACACAATTTATACGGTTTTTTATTAAGTGTCCTTGACATAGGGTCCGTTTTATAGACTGAGGTACAGTTTTTTATTTATATTTCCACTGGATAAATCCAACCCTTTGGTGCAAGAATGTCCCCAAATTGAATCCCAACTAGCTCATCATATAACCTTTGTGTAATTGGTCCGACCTTTGTTTCCGAATAAAATACGTGGAAGTCATCTTTATTTTGAATACCACCAATCGGTGAAATAACCGCAGCAGTTCCGCAAGCTCCTGCCTCAGTAAAACGATCTAGCTCATCAATATAAACATCTCCCTCAATTGCCTCTAAGCCCAAACGTGTTTTGGCAAGCTCAAGTAGTGAGTACTTAGTAATACTTGGCAAAATTGATGGGCTAAGCGGTGTAACAAATTCTCCTGCTGAGGTAATCCCAAAGAAATTTGCTGAGCCAACCTCCTCAATCTTCAGATGTGTTGCCGGATCTAGATAAATTACATCTGAAAATTGCTGCGTATGCGCATAATGCCCCGGCAAAAGCGACGCCGCATAATTCCCTCCCACCTTAGCCGCTCCAGTTCCAAGCGGTGCAGCACGATCATAATCATAGGATACGACAAAGTTCGTTGGTGCAAGACCACCTTTAAAATAAGGACCAACAGGCATTGCAAAAACTGTGAAAATGTACTCGTTAGCCGGTTGAACACCAATAATATCCCCAACGCCAATCAACAGCGGTCTTAAATAAAGCGTTGCACCACTTTCATACGGCGGTACAAATTCTTGATTTGCCTTAACCACTGCCTGACAGGCTTTGATAAACTTATCTGTCGGTACATGAGGCATCATCAAACGATCCGCTGTTTTCTGCAAACGCTCGGCATTCTTATTCGGACGAAAAAGCTGAATTGCACCACTCTTAGTTCGATAGGCTTTCAAGCCCTCAAAAGCTTGTTGACCATAATGCAAGGCTGGCGAGCTTTCAGAAAGATGTAACAAGGCATCGTCGCTCAAACGCCCCTCGTCCCACTGACCGTCCTTATAATATGATAAATAACGAAACGGCAGCTTCATATAATTAAATCCTAAATTTTCCCAATCAATATCAACCATTAGATACTCCTTCAAATTTATTTTTTCAAAAAATTGTGTACAATAAGTGTATGATTATTTTTTTGAAGTTTCAACAAATTTATCAAAAAATTCTGAAAATTAGGTGATGATATGTTCTTATTAGTAACAAATCCAGAGATTACATCTCAGGTCGAAAAACAAATGAATATTTTTCAGCGCTTTTGGTTTGCGATTGATTGGGATAAATTCCTTGCAACAACCATTTCAAAAACGATTGCTTTCATTATCACAGCTGCTGCCTTTTTTATCATCTATCATCTTGGTAAAATCATTTTACATCGTAGTTTCAAAAAATATGCCAAAGCAAATTTTTCGGATGAAGTTCGTACAATGACCATCAAAAAATTAACAGAAAGTATTTTCCAATACACCATCTTATTTTTCTTTATCTATACACTTTTATCTATCTTGGGTGTGCCTGTCGGCTCCTTAATCGCTGGCGCTGGGATTGCCGGTGTTGCCCTAGGGCTTGGCGCACAAGGTTTTATGAATGATCTAATCTCCGGAATGTTCATTTTCATCGAACGGCAATTTGATATTGGAAATAAAATCAAGTTTCAGGGAAATGGTATCATCTTGGAAGGCACTGTCATTGCAATTGGTATCCGTTCAACCAGAATAAAAGGATTGGACGGAAGTATCCATTTCATTCCTAATCGAAATATCGTCATGGTAACTAATTATTCCAGAAGCGAAATCAAGACAATCCTTGATTTTCAAATTCTCTCCAACCAAGATATTAAACTAGCCGAAAAGCTCATCATTGAGGCAAATCATCAATTAAATGCTCAATTTTCCCAACTGTTAACACAACCAGTTGAATTTCTCGGAATTAGCTATTCGCCTACCAGTCACCTAGTGATTCGAAGTGCGATTTTTTCCAAAACGGAAGATGTAGCCAACCTTTCCGCCGAATTCTATAAGACTTACCTCGAAGCTTTTCAAAAAACCGGTATTGCAATGCCTGAAAACTCCTTACGTTAGTCAGAAAAAAGCTGTGGCATTATCAAAGATAACTGATAGCGCCGCAGTTTCATTCTTTTGACAAATTATTTCTATAAATTTACAACTGATTGTCAATTTAGCGGGTTTATAGGCTGCTTCTCTGCTTTTTATTTAACTTGTCACGAACTACCTTTGCAAAATATTGACAATTAGTTTCATTCTTATGACTGTTTAATCAATGTTCCAAATCCTTTATCAGCAAATAGCTCTAGGAGAATGGAATGCTCCACCCGACCATCGATAATCACCGCTTCTTTTAAGCCATGGCGCATCGCATGTGTACAAGCTTTAATTTTAGGTATCATGCCACCAGTAATAATCCCTTCATCAATCAAATTAGGAATATCCGCCACAACAATCTTTGACATTAAACTGTTTGAATCATTAACATCTCGCAAAACCCCGCGAATATCGGTTAGTAAGATGAATTGCTCCGCAGATATCGCAGCAGCAATCTCTGCAGCCGCTGTGTCGGCATTGATATTGTAAAACTGACCGGCGTGATCAATTCCAGTAGTTGCAATGACTGGAATATAGCCATTTTCTAAAGCAAGATTGATTGGTTCTACATTAATCTTTGTGACATTTCCAACATAGCCAAATTTAACATCTTTTTGCTCCGCCTCAATCATCGCTCCGTCAATCCCTGATAAACCGAGCGATTTAGCCCCCAAGCTGTGCAAATCAGCGACTAACGACTTATTGATTTTTCCCGCTAGAACGGTTGCTACAATCTCCACCGCTTCACTATCCGTATAACGTAAGCCATCAATAAAAACAGTTTCCTTACCTAGCTTATCCAAGGTCGCTGAAATATCCGGACCGCCACCATGAACTAAAACAATGTTTACACCAATCATTTGCAGCAAAGCAATATCCCGCATGACCGACATCTTTAAATCTGCGTTAGTCATCGCATTACCACCATATTTGACAACAATCGTCTGCCCAGAGTATTTTTGCATATAAGGTAACGCTTCTAGCAAAACTTCTGCTCGCTTTTGTCTTTCCAAATTGACCTCCCCTTAAAATCGATATGTATTTTTATACAATATTTTAGCATTTTTGAGGCTAAAATTCAATAATAATTCATATTTATTTGCTGTTTTTAGTTTTTACCTTAATTCGCTTTGATGGAAAGAACCCCCGCAACCGAAATGGTCGCGGGGGGTTAGATCAGCTGCCTTACCTTGCCTAATTTAATTTTGATAACATAACTCAATCTTTACAAATCAATTTCTGCTTGGATGTTAAGATTCGTTAATCTAACTTAATCCACAAAGCAGGGCGGACGGGCTGGTTATCATAGACACGTTCGTAGCCGCCGAAATTACCATTGAGAACACTGCCCGCATAAAAAAAGTGGGCTCCCGCCGACCGAAGCCAGAAATAATTGGGTTCTGGGAAGCTTTCAGAACCATAACCTAAAATTACATCAAGATAACTTGGTCCTACAGTATAAACTGCTCCCATCGTCTTATTAATATCACCATAGCTTAAGGCAAACGCTTGTTTCTTAAAATCATTGCCCACAGCTGACAAGGAGGTAGAAAAGCGTTTATCCCGATAATAACTAGTCCAGTACCCATTGTCGAATGCATCACTACTACTACCGCTATATGCACCTTCACCAGTATCTGTTTTATCTATATGTTCCGAAAGAGTTGGATTATTTAAATCAACTGCTAAGATCTTACTATCAAACTTATCTTTTAAGGTATGGTTATAGTAGTAATCAATCGCGCCTTTAAGTCCGTACTTGTATTTAGGGTCGCTATCACTTTCATAACTCGCTCCTCCACTGTCCTCGTAGCCGTTTGAACCATCGCTATCAAAGTAGTAATCATTACGCTCACCTGCATCTAAGCCATCTAAACCACTCTTGCTTACCGCTGTATCTGATAGGAATGGGACATCGGCGTAAGGAGTAGAAACATCCATATCTATGCCCGCCTCAGCCGCTGTCAAAGCATCGATTTTAATAATTAACGCTTTATCATCTTCAACCTTTAAGATACGCCAGTCTGTGTCTGCAAAACGATAGCCGTCACCAGCTACAGGTGGAGATGATGGTAGCTCCGTCCACTTGGCATAAAGGGTCGTGTTGGTGCTCACAATATCGTTATCAAAAGCCCAATAGTCGTTGCCGTCTTTAGTTTTAGTCCAACCGTCAAAAGTATACCCAGATCTTGTTGGGGAAGTTGGTTCAGCGACCTTGCTATCCTTTGCGATATTCGTTAGTTCAGTAACCTCAGTACCGCCATTTGAATCAAAACTAACGGTATAAGTAGCCGTTTCTGGAATCAAGGTATAGACGATTGTACCTTGATAAACCCCCTTAACTGATTTTGATAAAGTTAAGTTGGAAGTAACAGCTGTACTTGCTACCGTGTGGCTTTTATTTACAGTGCTTGATAACACCTTAGCAGAAGTCCCTAAAACATCAACCGGAATTTTGCTATCTATTATACCTGTTTCACTAGCTACATTAATACCAAATGTAAGCCCACTTGCCGCCAATTCCGCACCAGTCCCGCGCTCTTTTGGCTGTGCAATCTTAACACTTAACTGCCACTGACCGCTAGCACGTGTATCGATAATTTCAAGCTTGCCTGTTGGCACTAAGGGAATTTCACCTCCAATGCCATTATCAATATCAAACTTTTTAGATAAATCTATCACAGTTCCAAGTGTCAGTTCGCCACCGCCACTATTTTCATCAACTTTTGAATCCAACTGAATCTCGATAGAACCATTTTTCTCTTCTGCTAAAGCACTGATTGGTGCTAATAGCAGAACACTTAATAGACCTACGGTCGCAAATAATTTTTTATTTCTTAACATTGTAGTCACTCCCTTTTTTCTTCAAAGAAAACAATTTCAGCAATTTTTGAAAACTCCACGCCAACTTTTAGTATTTCCTTTAAATCTCTTAAATCCTTAAAAGCATATCAAAGAGATGATGGCTAAAAGCATTGATTATGAGCGTGAGATAGCACGAATATATAATCAGCAGTTAAGGTCTATTGAAACGCAGATAGAAGCTTTTTATCAACGCTATGCCACTAAAAATAAAATCGACTTGTCTACAGTTAAATTACAGGCTAAAAAAACGGATGTCGAGGCTTTGGCGGATACGGCAAGAATTCTAGTTGCTAATAAGGACTTTTCG
>JAISYB010000094.1 GCA_031270215.1 Streptococcaceae bacterium
GCGTTGTCAAATCTCGTGACACCATTACGATTAAACGGTACAGAAGCATCAACCTGCTCATATCTCACCGTCCCGAAGTTAACTGCGACCGTCGTCTGAGCTGCTGCTGCCGCCACATCGCTTGAGTCATATGTTCCACTCCCATCTGTATCATCAAACGGCCATTCCCACTCAATCGTTACCTCATCATCAAGACCATCGCTGTCATAGTAAAGCGTGACATTACTAAGTGCGGTATCAAGAACCGTCGCAGTAACCCAACCAGAAGTCTGTGGTATATTATTAATAAAAAGCTTAAACTTCAGTTGAGTTTTTAGATACTCAGCTGAACTGCCATCAAATGTAACCCTAGACCCAGCCGAATCTAGCGCTGGAAACTTAACGGTATAGCTAACTTCGGTAGCACCTGAACCGACAGGGGTGCTGCCATCACTTTTAACGTTATCTTGAATACGAAAACTCTTTTCCCCCCTTGTACCTGGTGCAATCAGATTTTCTGGGTCGGCGGTATCAGTAGGATTATTAAAAACCGTATCCCCGCTCTTGCTACCGCTTGTTTTGAAGTAGGAACTATGTCCTGAGTTCCCCAAATCTGACTCGCCAGAGTGGTAACTATCGGCATAGTAGTATGGCGAAAACAGGTTGCCGATTGAAACCGGCTCTCCGACATGCCAGACTGCGACCTGTGCGTCTTGGTCTGTCGCATTATCGTCAAGATCAAGTGTTGAAACGTACTTGGCATATGTGCCGGTAAAGATACCGATTGAAGCAATCGCTAGCACGACGGCAAGTCCTGCCACTCTACGCTTGGTTAGTTTAAAGTTTTTCATTTTAATTCCCCTTTCTAAATCTAATCACACCAAAGAACCAACCCTTGTATAACAAGGCTTGACTAGCTGTCTTATAAAAATGGACGCAAAAAGACTACCTGTCCTGTCCTGTCCTGTCCTGTCCTGTCCTGTCCTGTCCTGTCCTGTCAGTGTAGTCATCTTAACACCCCTTTGTCAAGTAAAACCCTTTTTATTGAAACCGTTTTTAAACTAACTATATTCTAACACATAACTCATCGTAAAGAAAGCGGAATCTGTTTTTTATCCACTAAATAATCGGCAAACGCCACATTTCACCCCAAGTTTACGCCAACAACAACACTAAACAGCTGATATATCCGAAAAATTTACCCTAAGAGAAAATATTTTCCACTTGAGGTTTTGGGAATTTCCACGGTGACTTTGGGAACTACTCGGCAAATTTTTGAAAAATCCTCGCACACTTTGAAACTACTCAACAACTCTTAGAAAGTTCACAAAACTTTGAAAAGTTCACAGCACTTTGAGAAACTAAACAATGTATTTGAAAAAGTTCTAACACTTTTAAAATTCTCTTATAGAGGCATAAATGCACGAACAGTCCAGCCATTCGTGCATTTACCTATATTCTATAAGGCTGGAGCAGATTGAACCAGCCGTTGTCATAACAGTGTGTATGTTGTCAACTTAAATGTATTATCGAAATACTTCGTTTCAAGAACACACTTATTTTTTCATAAATTTATCAAAGAAGCCTTCTTTGTGTTCGGTCGGTGTCACGCCACTAGCAACCGCAAAAGCTCGGAGTGCTTGGCGTTGTTCTTCGTTTAGATGTTTAGGCGTTTTGAGTTTAACACGAACATGTTGATCGCCATTGCCTGAACCTCGGAGTTTTGGAGCACCTTTTCCACGAAGTCTAAAGTTGGTTCCTGTTTGTGTGCCTGCCGGAATTTTCAATTTCACTTGTCCGTGAACGGTCGGTACTTCGACATCATCTCCTAGCGCAGCTTGAACAAATTCTAAAGGTAATTCGTAGTAGATTTCTGAGCCATCACGTTTAAACTCACGACTTTCATCAACTTGGAAAACAACATACAAGTCACCATAGCTACCACCATTTTCGCCAGCTTCACCTTGCCCGCTTAGTCGGATTTGCTGCCCTGTTTCAACACCTGCAGGGACTGTTACTTTCAATTCATGTTCTTTTTGCTCATGACCTGAACCATGACAGGTTGGACAAAATTCTTTGATTTCCTTACCAGTTCCACGACAAACATCACAGACCTGTTGCGTCATCACACGCCCAAGTGGTGTGTCACGTGCTACCTGAATACGACCTTGCCCATGACATTTGGAACAAGTTTGCGGCTGCGTACCTGGTTTTGCACCACTGCCGTTACAGGTATAACATTGCGCTTGACGTCTATACTTGATTTTCTTCTCAGTGCCAAAGATTGCCTCTTCAAATTTTAAATTCAGACGATATTGTAAATCATCGCCTTGCCTTGGTGCGCTCGGATTAGAACGTCCACCGCCGCCACCAAAAAAGCTTTCAAAAATATCTTCAAAGCCACCAAAACCGCCTGCTCCACCGCCAAAGCCGGAAAAGCCACCAAAACCGCCTGCTCCGCCACCATAATTTGGATCAGTGCCGCTAAAACCGTATTGGTCATACGCCGCTTTTTTCTGTGGATCACTTAGTATTTCATAGGCTTCTGAAATTTCTTTAAACTTATCCTCCGCACCGGCTTCTTTGTTGATATCTGGGTGGTATTGCTTTGAAAGCTTGCGATAAGCCTTTTTAATCTCTTGCTCTGTTGCGCCTTTTGAGACACCTAATACTTCGTAGTAATCTCTTTTATCAGCCATTATCTTCTCCTATTTCATTTGATAAAGAGACTGGGATACTTTCTCAGCCTCTTTATCACACGCTTAATTTAATGCGGCAGCAATTGGAACTTCTTGTTTCGTTCTTTAATTATTGTTCATGATTTAAGAAGGGCACGGTATTGACTGGAAAAACGATAATTTTCTAAACATCTGCAAATTTCTCAGTTTTCTACATTGCTAAACGCTGCTCCCACGCCTTAAAACACCATTGCTCCGCCTACTCATTAACAGTAAAACGTCTATTCCTTAACTTCTTCAAAATCACCATCAACAACGTCATCTGATCCTTTGTCAGATTCCGTTGCAGCATCACCTTGCTCAGCTTGTGCCGCTTGTGCTGCCTGTTCGTAAAGCTTTACTGATAAATTTTGCACAATTTCGTTCAAGTTATCACGTGCAGTTTTGATTTCTTCTAAGTTGTTCGCTTCAATTGCCGCTTTTAACTCATCACGTGCAGTTTCAGCTTTCTTCACTTCTTCTTCCTCAACCTTACCTTCTAATTCTTTCAAGGTCTTATCTACTTGGAAGACTAATTGGTCAGCTTCATTGCGCAACTCAACTTCTTCTTTACGTACTTTATCCGCTTCAGCATTTGCCTCAGCATCTTTCACCATACGCTCAATCTCGTCATCTGAAAGCCCTGATGAAGATTTAATCGTAATCGTTTGTTCCTTTTGTGTTCCTAAATCTTTCGCCGAAACATTAACAATCCCATTTTTATCAATGTCGAATTTAACTTCGATTTGCGGTACACCACGTGGTGCAGCTGGAATATCTGTTAGCTGGAAGCGACCTAGCGTTTTATTGTCTGCCGCCATTGGACGTTCACCTTGCAAGACATGAATGTCAACTGCCGGTTGATTATCAGCCGCTGTTGAGAATACTTGCGATTTAGACGTTGGGATAGTCGTATTACGGTCAATTAATTTTGTAAATACGCCGCCCATTGTTTCAATACCAAGAGATAAAGGTGTCACATCAAGTAAAACAACGTCCTTAACATCCCCTGTAATAACCCCGCCTTGAATTGCAGCACCCATAGCCACAACCTCATCTGGATTAACTGATTTATTTGGTTCCTTGTCAGTTTCTTTCTTGACTGCGTCAACAACTGCTGGAATACGTGTTGAACCACCAACTAAGATAACTTCGTCAATGTCTGATTGAGAAAGTCCAGCGTCTTTTAATGCTTGACGGACTGGATTTTTTGTCCGTTCTACTAAATCAGCCGTTAATTCATCAAATTTTGCACGTGTTAATGTCAGCTCTAGATGAAGCGGTCCAGCTTCCCCTGCTGTGATAAATGGTAATGAAATTTGTGTTGAAGTCACACCTGATAAGTCTTTTTTCGCTTTTTCAGCTGCGTCCTTCAACCGTTGAACAGCCATTTTATCTTTAGATAAATCAATCGCATTTTCTTTCTTAAACTCAGCGACTAAATAATCAATAATCTTATTATCAAAGTCATCTCCACCAAGGTGATTATCCCCTGCTGTTGATAATACATCAAAGACACCATCACCTAATTCAAGAATTGAAACGTCAAATGTACCACCACCAAGGTCAAATACTAAGATTTTTTCGTCTTTATCCGTTTTATCTAAACCATAGGCAAGCGCTGCTGCTGTTGGTTCATTCACAATACGTTCCACTTCAAGACCTGCAATTTTACCTGCATCTTTGGTTGCTTGACGTTGTGCATCATTGAAGTAAGCCGGCACTGTAATAACTGCCTTTTCTACTTTTTCACCTAAGTAATCCTCAGCAAAACCTTTTAAGTATTGTAAAATCATTGCTGAAACTTCTTGTGGTGTGTAAGATTTATCCGCAACATTTACCTTGAAGCCTGCTTCACCCATATGGCGTTTGATTGAAATGATTGTATCTGGATTAGTGACAGCTTGACGTTTTGCAACTTCTCCGACTTGGATTTCACCATTTTTAAATGCCACAACTGATGGCGTTGTTCTGTTACCTTCTGGATTTGGGATAATGTTTGCTTGTCCACCTTCAAGGACAGCTACTGCTGAATTGGTTGTTCCTAAGTCAATACCGATAATTTTAGACATAATATATTTCCTCCTAAATGTTTGTTCGTTTAAATTTTATACTAGAAATTGTTATCTTTATAAATCGCTAGTAAATCATGTTAATGCCCGCAAATAGCTTAATTTAAAATCGCACGCACCGCTAGCTTACTTAGCAAATCTACTGTGCAACAACGACCATACTCGGTCGCAAAACGCGGTCTTGCAGCTGATAACCTTTTTGCAGCACCTGAACAATCGTGTCGCTTTCTTGTCCATCAGACTTCTCTGTAGTCTGCACAGCTTGGTGCAGATTAGGGTCAAATGCTTGATTCTCAGCTGCAATTTCTTCAACACCCGCTTCTTTTAGAGCATTGAGCAAGCTGTCCTCAACCATTTTTAAACCCTTCGCAACAGATTCCGGCAATTCCGGTAATGCTAATGCACGACCGATATTATCCAGACTTGGTAAAATCTTCGTTGCCAAATCCTGCGAACGATACTTCTGTAATGCTTGACGTTCCGTTGCAAAGCGCTTGTGCATATTCGCCATTTCAGCTCGTGCACGTAGTAATTCATCCTCTTTTTCTTCCAACGTCTGTTTGAGCTGCTCTACCTCATCTACCACTTCAAGCGTTTCATCTACTACTTCTTCTTCCTGTGTTACTTCTACTGCTTCTTCATTTTTCTTTTTTGACAAAACTACACCTCCGATAGTCGTGCTGCGATCACTCGCAAACGAACTAATTGATTTCATAATGATTAGAACCGACATAGCGGTCATAATCATATAGCTTTAACGATAATAATTTGCTCATTGCGCTCATCATGCCAACGATTCTGACATAATCCAAATTGACCGGTCCAAGCATTGCGATGATACCTTGCTTATTTCCTGGAATGTCATAGGGCTGCGTAATTAACGATAAATCTTGAAATAGTGAATGTCTGCCATCACCAATGTCAACCGTTAATCTATCCTTGGTTATTTCCCGAATAATACTTGCAACCTCGTCCGTTTCACCAAAAAATTGATACAATCGCTTCAAGGCATCGCTGTCTGCGGAGTCGATATAGTTTAGTGCATTTAACTTCCCACTAACAAATACCTCTTCTTCAAACAAATCCTCAAACAAATGCTCAAATAGTGGCATAACACCTATTGTTACTTTAAAGTAACGGTGGAGCAGCTGCGGTAATTCGGTACGAATCTTATAATGGACTGCCAGTAATGGATTACCCAACAAGCGATCATGTACAATCTGTTCCAAAAGCTTCAAGTCCTTCGACAAAAACGTCTTAGGCAGATTGAAAAATTTCGTCGTTGTGTTGGTATTATCCGTAATTAGCACCGCCATTGCCGCATGCGTATTTAATGGAATAATACTAAAGCCCGTCAGGATTCGCTCACTTGTAACATTGCTGAGCACAAAAGCGGTAAACCCTGTTAATTCAGCCAAAACATTAGCAGCTGATTTCAAAATATCCGACTGCTTAAAGAAATCCGGCTCAAAAGCATGATAAATCATTCTAAAATCATGTTCGCTAACCCCTGCGGAATCCAACATAAATTCTGCAAAATAACGAAATCCTTCAATAGAAGGAACACGTCCTGATGAAGTATGCTCCTTTTGAATGAGCCCCTTCTTCTCCAAAGCGGACAACTCATTTCTAATCGTTGCGCTACTTGCTTTAATGCCTTCTTCTACAATCCTCTTCGAACCGATTGGAGCACCCTCAGCCGTATAAATTTTGATTAACAGGTTAAGTATTGCCATCTGTCGTTCGGTTAACATATTATCACCTCACGTCACATACAAATCATATGCCTTGAAATTAGCACTCTATGTGTCTGTTTGCTAATTCTGTTACTAATATACTCCCTTTCCAAATCGATGTCAACAGTTTAGACAAAAAAATTAGCACTCTTTTTTGCCGAGTGCTAACGAGATGGTTTTACCAAAAAAATAGCTTAATAAAGAGCACAAAACGATTCAAGACCGCTTAGTTTCTGAGTGCTACAAATTGACACGGTTAAAACTTTTACGATTAAACGTTTTGCAAATAACTAAAATTTCAACAATGTAATGGTAGAAATTTATCAAAAATGCCTTTATTTCTTCAAAAAATAGCTTAATAAATCAAAAAAATCAGCATTGAATATTTGCTAAAAATTGAGATTTGAGGACTTTATGAGCTAACTCTTTATGCCAATTCTATCTTCATGCTGCCGACAAATCTGGTTAGAAAGTTCAGCCTACTTGCGCAGCAAAAAGGACTTCGCTATCAAGAGATACCCAAGGTTAACGAGGCAATCTGTGACATCGCAGCTTATACAGCTATTCGTTTTCTTCAGGAAGGACCATTGACTGATGCTAAAACAACGATTAACATTGCTAAAAAGTTTTTAGAAGAAAAAATTTATTTTATCAAAATATTCGTTTTCGTTTTTTGGAAGCGATTTATCTGATTAAATTAGGAAAAGGCGAACGAGGGAAAAAACAGGCAACTAAAATTATCCGATATCTAGAGGACGCAAACTTGACTAACTTCGCAGCGTCATGCGAAACGTATTTAAAGCAATCCTTGTAGCAGTCCTCTCATTCTTTGAATTGTGTAAGCTGGAAAAGTAAAAAATGAATGCTCAAATTTTGTTTCAAGTATCATTTCTTTTGCAAAAGTAATCAAAAAATGAAAACCAGCTGAAGTCAAATTGATTGATTTCAGTGATTTTCACATCTTTTTAATACTCACCTTGAATATAGAGCGATTTCTAGTGGATACCATTTATTGGTTTATGTACGTGCAGTCCAACAAGAATGTCCAAAATAGTGTGTAAATGAACGCTAAGCATTGCTCTCCCTCCAATCTATTTAATATTCACCAACCAAAAGCACACCATAAACTTCACTTTTTAAGACTGACTGGTGTTATCAATCTTAAATTGCTTTTGGCACATTGAAGCTTCATACAACAGATGATGAGCTTCAATGATTGACTAGAAATTATTGCTAACTTCTAGCTGTTTTTTATCTTACTACCTTAAAAAATATTTTGCAACGGCTGTTTTCGTATAGGTTAACAGCGGTTTTAAAGGCATTCGTCGACAATAAAACGCTTTATATCAACGTTTTCAATCATTGCCTCTTAATAATCAATTAGTCATCAAAAAGAAATAATCAGCCAAAAAGCACTGATATATCAGTCTTTTGTCAGAATTTTTAAAAAAGTCTGAAATTTGTTCCCAAGTTAACTTATACGAAACTTTTATTGTGGTTATTTAATGAATAACTTGACAAAATTTAAGAATATGTTTAAAATCCCTTTGGATACCTTAGCAATTTATTGAAAAGGAGAGTGTTGAGGAGTTATGAACCATTTGGGACCTGCTTTTAGAAGGATACGAAAAGCTAAAAATATAACGCTTAAAGAAGCCACTGAGGGAATTATTTCCCTACCTTTTGCTTCAAAGTGGGAACGTGGATTATACAGGATTACTGCCGCAAAGCTTGTTGGACTGCTTGAACGGCTTGCCACAACCTTTGATGAATTGATGCTTGTCCATCGTCAGCATGACTTTAGTTTTGATAATCAACGCTTCTTTGAGAAGGTGAATAAATACGTCAACGCTCGTGATATCAGCTCCCTATATGGCTTAATCAAAAAGGAAGAGCTCAAGACAAACGTGATTAATCCTCATATGAAAAAACAACGAATTATCATCTTAAAACAACATATTAATCAAATGACCGGTATAAATTTTGATAAAAGAGAAATCGGACTCATCACAGGCTATTTAGAAAAGGTGGGTTCTTGGGGGATTTACGAGCTATCTCTTTATGCGAACTCAATTTTTATGCTTTCAACAGAAACTGTCACAAAGCTTAGTCTGCTGGCACACAAAAATGGATTATCTTATCAAGAGTTGCCAAAGGTTAGCGAAGAAATCTGTAATGTCGCATCAAAGACGGTCGTTCATTTTCTTAAAAGGGATCTACTGGAAGAAGCGATAACAACGATTAATATCACACAAAAATTTCTAGAGGACAAGAAATTATTTTATGAAAAGAATAGATTTAGCTTTCTGGAAGGCATTTATCTCTTCAAAGCTGGCAAGCAGAAAACTGGACTTAAAAAAACAGCTAATGCCATCTATTACTTATGTGAAATGGAAATGCCCGAGCAGGCTACTTCATATAAAAACACATTAGTTAAGACCTTAAACGACCTTTTTTCCGAGGAACAAGTATCAAAAATCGTAAAAGAACTTGAAGCATATCTTGAAGCACTTAGGAATTTGACTGCTGCCTCATAATCTTTCCGTTAATAAATATCAAAAATCCGAACTCATTTATTCTGAGTCCGGATTTTTTTGATAGCTCTTCTTTTATTTTCATAATAAAAAGCTTTTCTAACATCAGTCCGCTTTATCTGCTTTTCAGAATTAGGACTGTTATGTGATTAATTATTTAGCTAATGCTTTTTTCGCTGCGTCAGCAATTTTAGCAAATGCTACTGCATCATTAATTGCAAGATCTGCTAGCATTTTGCGGTTAACCTCAATACCTGCTAATTTTAACCCATGAGTTAATTTAGAGTATGATAGACCATTGATGCGTGCAGCTGCGTTGATTCGTTGAATCCATAATTTACGGAAATCACGTTTCTTTTGACGACGATCGCGGTAAGCATAATTATAAGAATTCATCACCTGCTCTTTAGCTGTTTTAAATAGAGCATGTTTTGAACCATAGTAACCCTTCGCTAATTTTAAAATACGTTTACGACGTTTGCGTGAAACAACGCCACCTTTAACACGTGCCATTTATATATCCTCCTAGTAATCTTAAATTTAAATTATTTCAAACCGCTAAGCATTTGACGAATACGTTTAAAATCACCACTTGAAACCATGCTTGCTTTGCGTAATTGACGACGTTGTTTTTTAGTTTTCCCGTGGAAACGGTGTGATGTATACGCACGGAAACGTTTTAATCCACCTTTACCAGTACGTTTAAAACGCTTTGCTGATGCACGGTGTGTTTTTTGCTTTGGCATTATAAAATCCTCCTGAGTAATCGAGTTTAAATTATTATTTCTTATCTTGAATTGGTGCAAGTTGTAAGAACATTGAACGACCATCCATTTTTGGACGCTGCTCAACTGTTGCAATATCCTTCGTCGCTTCGGCAAAGCGCTCCAACACTCTTTGACCGACATCCCTATGCGTAATCATCCGACCTTTAAAACGAATGGATACTTTGACCTTATCGCCTTTTGAGAGAAATTTCGTCGCAGCTTTTAGCTTCGTATTAAAATCATTATCATCAATATTTGGACTTAAACGAACTTCCTTGATATTGACAATTTTTTGATTTTTACGTTGTTCTTTTAGCTTTTTCTGTTGTTCAAATTTAAACTTCCCATAGTTTAAAACCTTGGCAACTGGCGGTTTAGCTTGTGGTGAAACTAAAACTAAGTCTAAATTTGCCGTCTCAGCAATCTTTAACGCCTCAGCAATAGGCTTAATCCCTAGCTGCTCACCCTCTGCACCTACTAAACGAACTTCGCGTGCTCGAATTTCTTCATTAATAAACAAATCTTTTGCTATGTCTAACACCTCACTTTGTATTTTTTAGAAAAAACGAAACAAAAAAGCGAACCTATCAATCATAGACCCGCTCAAATGACTTTGTGATATAAAGCCAACTTAGTACTTATCTAGCCCAGGAACACGTATTCACTAAGGCGAGAAGCGGGTGCTTCTACTTTCATTTTCTCAACTTTCTCAGTCTACACCAAATCAATCCGCTTGTCAATTACCTCTTACTATTTGTTTTTCATTTTTTCGGCACGTACTTTCAATAATTCTTCGACAAGATTCATCCAATCAATCGATCGGGTTGGGACTGTCCAGATGACGCAAACGCATTTTGTTAATTTTTTATTACGAATATCAGTTAAAAATAAATCAACATTTCGGCTGGAGCGAACTTGAAAACGAAGATTAAAAACGCTAATTTTCTCGATTTTCTTGCGAATCATTTCGTTATACTCCTTGCCCATTGAAAAATCAATGCAAATATTGATTGGCGCAATAATATCCTTCAAGGACAAGCAGTTGATTAAAAGCAGTAAATATTCTAAAAACAGATATTCCAGGCATGATGAAATCCACTGATTACCAATGTTTTGTTTGATATATTTTTTGCAAAAAACAAAATATTCCTGATATGTTTCCAAAAAATAAGTCATATCGATTGTGTTTAATTTGTTTAATACTTCAATTTGTGAAAAAATACATTTGAAATGAATTAAGGTCAAACGCTTTTCAAACTTCTTTTCATCAAGATTTGCTGTTGGAAATGCTCGCTTTAAGTCAGCCTTGAATTTCTGATTTAATGTCTGTAGCGGCTTAATCGATTCCACAAGATTTTCAGGGGAAATAGCTACCATATCCTCAGCTATGAAAAAAAGAACAATCCGTCGTGCTTCGAAGACAATAGAGCTATCATCTTCGGTTTTTGAGAATTCACTTAAAACCTTGGATATTTTTTTGAGATAGAGCTTCAAAACAGGAATAAAGTAAATTTGTCGATAATGCGGCATTTTAGTTAACAAATGTTTTCGTTCCATCCGAATTAAATTAATTGCTAAAAAATGTGTCAATTTGCTTCTTGTGTACTCGCTAATTTCAGAGATAACAAACACCGCTTCAAATGCCAAAATTTGCCGCTTGATATCAGACACTAAATACTCTGGGTAAATATCTGTATCTCTTTTGTGGACTTTCAGCCAGAGAAAACCGATGAAATTTCTGATACTGTTTTCGTTTCCGATTAATTTAAAATCCTTACTAATCTCAATTTCTAACGCCGAAAGTGTTTGCTTTAATTTTCTAAATTCCTTATAAGCCAAAGTATGACTAATAAATTGTTCGCGTGCAAAAGCGGTAATTGATTCACAGCTTTCCCAAAAGAACTGCTCCAAAAGCAAAAATTGAATTGAATTTTTAATATAGATTGCCTCAACATCCTTTGATAGTGCATTTCTGTTTTCTAAAAGCTTGATATCATTTTTATCGTAAATAATACTAGTCCCTTCGTTTAATTCATAATTAACGAAATCCGCATTTAGCTCATCAATAATTTTTCCAAGTAGAAAATCAGATAATGTCAAATCATTCACAGCCTGATCTTTAGAAACAGTAAATAACGTTCGATCCTCTAAATATCGTAAAAGAGCAAGTTTTCGCCTGCTTACCTTATCTAAAAACATCGTGAACATAATATCTTTCCCTCACATTTATCTTTTTAAATAAAACCCAGCTAAAATGAGTTGACTATCGGTTTTAATTCAAGTATTTCAAGCGTAATTATTTAACAAATTTTTCACTTAATTTTGCGCAATAAGTAATGCTTCAAGCTGATGACAATGATAATTAACAGCCAAATCACTGCAATCCAAATCCATGAAATCACCACACCATATGTCGCTTGATTAATTCCTTGCTTTTGTTTTGGCGCCTCTTTTCTGAGCTGTTGAGCTGTAGTAATCGATATTTTCTTGCCTTGAAGGACTAAACGCTGATTAGTTCTCTGGGGAGTTTTGCAGGTAATCAGAGTCAATTCGCTTTTTCCATTATCCCTCAACACTGACAAATCAGTTTCAACAACCTCTTTAATAGCGGTAATTTGATAAAAAGCCTCCGTTTTCAAATACACAAGGTGGGCAATATCGCCAACCTTTGCTTTCGTTAACGGTCCAAAAAGAAGCTGGGTAATTCCCAAATGATGTCCTGCAATGACAACATTATGCCGATCAACTGTCCGCTCCGGATAAAAGACTACACCACCAACACTTAGATTTTCATTAGTTATCCCTATAAGCAGCGGTTCTTCCCAATCAAGTGATTCAATCCCTATACTTCCGTAGACATTTTTCACCTGAGTTGTTCGATTGAAAACATCGGCTAATTTGATCGGTTGAATTTTTTCTTCATCAGGAATGTTCTTAGGTATCGTATCGACCTGAACCATTCGATTTTGTGTTACGGAAATGCCAATCAAGCTGTTTTTAATGTATGGTAAAAAAATTAAAATGATCCCTAACATCAACAACGCATCAATAACGAGCACGACAAAAATATTAACGTTCCCTTTTCGCATCATGCCGATTCCTTCTTTGACGAGACTCATCTTCTTTTTTCTTTCTGCGGTATAAAAGCAAAATTAGAAGTAATGCCACTAGTAAAAGCAAAATTCCAATCAAAATATAAATCCACCAATTATTATCCTCAATCGTCACATCTTTTGCATTGAGCCTTTTAGCTGTTGCTTCAAAAATCGTAAAATCCTTGTCAAATTCCCATTTATCTCGGTATCTTTCAGTCTCCCCTTTCTCATTTTTGACTTCGTATTGCCCATCATCGCTTTTATTACCGTAAGCAATGGACTTCAAATGATATTTTCCGCCCTTTAGCTTTTCACCATTAAGCGAAATTGGATATGAAAAATGTGAATTAGGCGCTACCTGCATACCACCGGCAGATGATGAGTAAAGTACTTTGGAATCTCCTTTACGTGTCACGGAATTGATTAATCTCAATTGATTTAAATAAGCTGATTGGTAATTTTGCAAGCTCACGTTGATGACATTTCTAGCATTAACTTGACCTGCAGCCACATCTGTTAATCGCAAATCCGGATTAACCACGGTATCGGTTTGGTGCATCAGAATTGCTACGACATAGGAATATTCATTCTTAATCGCCAGACCTTTGCCATCATTATCCTCCTGTTTCTCAGGCGCTTCCTTTTCCTTGAAGGTAATCCCTCCGGCAATCACACCATCAAACGCTTCATTTGGCATTGTTACCTTAATTTGCAGCGTCAGCTTAGATTGCTTTTTAATGGTCACTTCACGCTCTACTTGTCCCAGCTCTTTTAAATTATGCTTCAAAGACGAATCTGGTTTAATTTTATTTACGCCATATTCTACAACGCCGTTTAAGTTCGTGGTCGCGCTATTGATTGTATTTTCAATTACTACATCATTTGGTGTATCATTTCTTAAATTGACTTCAAGCACCTGCTCTTGCCCTTGGGACATTTTCAAATCAAAATAGGTTTTCGATTTATCAATTTGATTTTCAGGTATTATTGGTTCGACTGAAAAATTAAATTCAGAAGCCGAAACAGCCTGTGCTGATAAGCAAAATCTCAAAGCTGCAAACAAAGTTAGTAGTAATAATTTATTCCTTTTCATCACAAATTTCTCCCTATTTCCAGATTTCTAAAAAATCGAAGTCATTAATCAAAGCTGATTAATGACTACGCGTTTTACCTTTAATTACCCGGTGTGTCAGATAAAATCCAAGTAAATGTTGTCGTATATTTACTTGCATATTTGGTCGTTGAACCCGGAACTTCGATTGAGATACTGTTTTTAGCAGTATCAACACTATTACCCCAATCCATCAAATGCGTTCCTGCACCCTGTCCATTTTTCGCACTCATAACTAATGATTCTGAGGCATCTGTTGCTAAGACAATTGTGCTAGATACGTTTGCCGGTTTAGGAGATTGAGAGTTTGTGACAACATTACCATTTTTAAAGGTAATTTTTGCACCCGTCAATTCCTTATCGGCGCTTGTTTTAAATTGACCATTTTGTTTCACCTTCAATGTCCAACCTGTTTCTACACCCCGATTATCTGTTACTTGAACGAAGTTTGGTCCTTCTTTGTCGGCACCAGCGGAGTCTTTATATTTTTGCGCTCCTGCAAAATACGTTTCCGTTTTAGAACTAATTTTTTGTGAACCAAAAGATAAGCTTGATGCGAAATCAATTGATAGAGGACCTGCGGTTCCTCCAGGTGTTGGTCCAGTTGGATCTTCCGGAGTAATTGGATCACTTGGATCCGGATCTAGCGGATCAACTGGGTCAGTCGTACTTGTATTAGTTGTAAATTCAATTATCCCATTGGTTGTCAATTCTCCACCGTCTGCTGCAAAAGAAATCCCACTACTTAAAACCGCTGAGCCTAAAAGTATAGCAGATAATGCTGCAATTTTTTGTTTTTTCATTATTATTCTCCTATTTATAAAATGATTTTAATTACCACGTCCTAGTTGCCAGGTACCTCTGATAATGTCCATGTCAGAGTTGTGCTATATTTAACTGCATCCTTAGGTGTTTTACCCGGTACTGCTAGAGCAATATCTTTAGTAACCTGTGCCTTGACATCTTTATCACCTGCGTCTTTTTCAGTCACTTCCTCAACTTTACCCCATAAATTAACCCATGTTCCCGCACCGGCATCCTTTTTAGCACTAAATACTAAGCTTTCATTTCCCGCCGGATCTAGAGTAATCGTTGCATTAGCATCAGGCGCCGTCACGCCAACTGCATTTGAGTCAACCTTTGGATCAGTAAATGTAATAACCGCACCGGTCAACTTTTTATTTAATGTTGTACTGTTGGTAAATTGAGCATTTTGTTTTACCTTCAACGTCCAGCCTGCATTACTACCCCGATTATCACTAATCTGAACATAGTTTGGTGTCAATAAGCTATCCGGACTACCATCATCTTTCTTATACCTTTGAGCTCTGGCATAATAGATTTCGTCCTGTGTTGAAATTTTATTCAGACCAAAATCAAGACTTGACGCATAGTCAATTGATAATGGACCACTTGTTCCATCTGTTGGTCCTGACGGATCAGTCGGATCAACCGGTTTAACCGGATTTTCTGGGTCGGGATCAAGTGGGTTGATTGGCACTGACGGATCATTATTTGCTCTAAAATCAACTGTTCCGTTTGAGTCATAGGTGGCTGAAACAGCCGGTATCGCAAAAGCGCCCAAAATTCCTAAGCTTGCTAGTGTAACAATGGTTTTTTTCATATAACACTCCTTTTTGTTTAGTAAATATTGTGCAGCAGGTATTTAGCCTGCTGGAATATCTAGACTTTCACATCTACGGTACTGCCTTAATGCTCCACGTTAATGTGGTGAGATATTTCTTTGCTAATTTGACAGATTGTCCCGGCACACTAAGTCGAATAGCTGTCTGTCCTTCGGTGTTATCCTTGCCAAATTTGTAAATCCACGTTCCCATTCCTCGCCCTACTGAGGCATTCATCACGATTTTCTCCTGATTAGGAATAAAAATGTATTCAGTCACAGCGGTTGGTTGATAAGCGTCAGCCATCGTTGAAGCCATTGCTGCATTGACAAACGAAAGCGTTGCTCCGTTTAATGTTTCATTTTCTTGCGTTTTAAACTGACCGCCTTGAGTGACACTTAATGTCCAGCCCTCTTGTACGCCACGTTTATCAGTCACTTGAACATAATTTGGACCTTCGCTGCCATCTTTAAATTTTTGTAATAACGCATAGTAGGTTTTAGTAGTTGTCACAATTTTTTGCGCTCCAAATTGAAAATGTGATGCAAAATCAATCGACAGCGGTCCAGCGGTTCCCGGCTGTGTTGGCTCTACAGGTTCAACTGGTATTGTTGGATCAATAGGATCAACTGGCAATGTTGGATCAGAGTCTGCTTCAAAGCTAACCGCATCAGCTGAATCAAGATCCTCAGCAAGAATCGTTGGGCATTCTAACAGGCTACTTAAAATAACAACGTTCACTAAAAACACTGCATATTTTTTCACTTGCTTTCCCCCTTAAATTGATAAATAAACCAACCACCAGAAGTGCAAATCCTAATAGCTGAACTTGATTGAAATGGTTATCTCCGGTCGAAGGAAGAATTTCCTCTCCGGCAGCATTGAATTGATTTGTTTCACTTTCCTTTGGATATTCGTACTTACCGAAAAATGCTGCTTGAGCATTATTGTCATAGCCTTCACCATCGTCTGCAATACATGTTGTAAATACACTAAAACTCGTCAATAAAACAAGACAGATCCGTATTAAATACCTCATGAAATTTCAAACCTCCTTTCTAAAATTTTAATCCTGTTGACTCAGAAATATGAGTAAGATTAAAGTTTGTATATCAAACAAAATTTCGTTAAATATTGAGGCTGGGATAAAGTTTGGCACCGCTGTTATGTTCGTGATTCATGTGGGACAAGCATGCCGACTAGCCAGCACCTAAGGGGAAAGCCGCCAAGGCACGTTGATACTAGCTTTTCCGTAACCACTAAAGCGGCAGCTTCATTGCCTAGAAAGCGAAAATTTTTGAACATTGGCGAATATTTGCCTCAATTTACTATTTGCTACGTCGTTAAACGCTGCTGCCGCCTTCGCTACATATTCTCTATGGTCCACTTGGTGCAGAAACCAAACTCCATGAAAGTTTGCCTTCGTAATCACCCTTTATTTGCAATTCAACCGGAACAGTTAGCTTCAAGCCACTCTGGTTCACTGCTCCCCAGCTTTGATTAACAATGTAATCTTGGTCACTGGTCAATTCCTTTTCTTCAATGAGAACATCAAAGCTTCCAAGAATTGTTTCCTGATTTTGTTTGATAAATGACAGACAACCAGATAAATGAAAATTCTTGTTTTTTAAAGTTAGCGGTTTTTCTTCCTTAACCGTCAATTTCCATGGACTTCTCTGAGTACCGCGTGTATCCTTAACTGTCAAATTCCCTGTAATCACCGGCCAATTAGTCTTAGGCGCCGTACTTACCTTTACTGTTCCAAAATCAATATCACTCGGCACTTCAATTAATTTTAATTCGCCGCCGACTGAAACATTGACTGTTTTATTTAAGGTTTCACCGTCAAAAGTATAGCTATACTTTGTCGACACGTCCTTAGTTAATTCCGAAGCATTGGCTTGTTGAATAGAGGTAAAAACATCTGCCGGAAGTGATAATTCGTCTGTCGATTCATCACTATGGATTGCAATAGCTTTAGTATATTTCGCAAGGTCGGACACATCAGCTAAAGCATTGGCTTGCTGAAGCTTTATTTGCACATCCTTAGCGTAAATAGCAAAGTTTCGCTTAGCCGCTACCACACTACCGTCTTTAACGACAATTAGTTTAATAGTCTTTGTCTGATAATTTGTTGTGGTATCCCCTGCTTTAAAAGTAATCTCATGTGTGCGCGAAATATCTCCGTTATTTAGCGGTTGTCTGATTGCACTTAGCTCATCAGCTGAAAGCTGACTTGTCAAAAACGGTCTGCCAGTCGCACCTGTTATAGCAATCACTGACTGATCCGTATTAAGAGTTGCCGCTTCACTTTCAGTGATGATAACATTCTTCGCATCTACCTGTGCGCCATTAGAGTATTTTACTTTAACCTGATAGCTATATGTTCCATCAGAAGAAGACCAATCAATTTGCTGAGAATCACTTTGTTCGCCATATGTAACTGGCGTACTACCAACTTGACTTGAAGTTACCTCAGCATGATAAATCCACGATTCTGTTGTCGTTATTTCAGGAATAAGGCTTATGGTAGGATTAATTCCATTAGTAGACGGCATAATCAATCGCCCTTTTTGGACTTTTTCACCGGCAATATCACTACCCCAAACCTTTATCGCAAGTGGTTGATTATCCACCTTAACCTCACTGACATTATGAGTAACAAATCCTTTCCCTTCAGCAATAGGAGGCTTTTCTACTTCATAATCAATCGTTGAACCCGGAATCGCAAGCCCGTAACCGTTACTACTGCTGGTTTTGACATCGTTATCCCCAATAAAAGTCTTTCCTGTTGCTTTTTCAATCCCTCTAAAGTTGAATGGAATAATATTTTTAGCATTTTGAATTTGTGGATTAAAGGTTAGAACTTGATAAGCCTTCATTGCGCCAAACCATGTACCGTTACTATTAACTTGTTTAACTTCATCTCCTGTTGTATTTTTAATCCATGTTAATGTATCCTCTAGCTCATCTGGTCCCAAGAAATCCGAAACATTGATTTTTCCTGTGCCTGGCGGGGATTCAATCGTTCCTGTGCCGTCAACCTCAAGCAGTCCGCCTGAGATATAGCCTGTACTGCTGCTAATACCAATACCACCGCCTTTTGATAGACTAATCGTCCCAAATTTGTGATAACTTGTGCCGTGATTAGCCGCTGTGGCACCTAAGCCATTGCGAATATTACCACTGCTGGACATTAATTTAACGCCATTAGTCACATTTAACTGTGTAAAATTATTAACTCCAATGCCTGTCACATCAATCGGATCTACCGGAAAATTTCCTGTACCGTCAACATCTGCTCCAAAATTAAAGATTGATTGTGCCGTACCATTTTCATAAATGGTGTTTGTTAAATTATCGCTCCCAGATCCACCGGACAAACCGGCAATACTTTCGGCACCCTGAACATTTGCCACCACATCTCGCAGCCAGCGAGTTTTATTGCTCTCCGTGATTGTATTGCTGTATTGTGTCGCGTAGAGTTTACCGATTTTTGAGCCTGTCGCTTGGATATTCATGATAATCTTACCACTCTTGGCTGAGCTAGCACTATTAGTACTACCACCCCCATCACCATAGATGTCAGCACCATTAAGAGAGTTGACTCCAGGTTTAGTAAAGATGTTGAGCGTGATTGTATTACTCTCATCTGTTCCCAGATTAGTATTGTGATCATACGGTCTACCACCAGAGATGAAGGTGTTTGAGGGGAGTTTAAACTCATTATCATAGTTTCTTAAATCAATCGTCAGCTTCGCATTACCAAGGAGTGATCCGCTGTTTGTTATCCCACCGGAAAAACCATTCGCACCGGTTCTTGGTGTTCCTGAAAAATCGCCACCATAAATGCGATTATCGGAATTTCCTGTCACAGTGTGCCCTGATGAGGTCCCGTATGACGCACCCATTGAAGCATTAATCACACCGTTATAGACGTTAACACCTACATCGCCAACAATCGTTTTATCATTCCAGCCGCCGCCAGTTAAGAACCAATTGACTTGACCATTATAGACAGTTGCTTTGGTATTCCCATAAATTCGGTCATTGTTATAGCCGCCGCCCTCACAAGTATCAAGCAAGCCTGCATTAAGAACAATCGAGCTATCTCCGTCAATCACACCGCTATAGCCGCCGCCATAGGTCCACCTCATCACCGAATTATTAATCACTGTCTTCGTGTTACCATAAACATAATTTGACCATTCGGCACCCGGCCTGCCACCAGCACCAACTAAATCCCAATTATCAACAGCATTTGCCCAGTCGTTTTTAGTCGAACTATACTTTAATTCTTCTGCAGTTGGTGGTTTGTGCCGATAGACGATATTATCAGCACTCATCTTACCATCAGCTGTTTTTTCTCCCACTTCGATTGAAATATCTCCAATAACTGCACCGCCACGACTGCCTGATGCCCCATATAGATAACTGTTTTGAACACTACCACCTAGAATTTTATTGCTAATATTACCATGAATTCTCATTTTAGAATTACGAACAGCTATCTCTTTACGCTCTTCCTTGCTTAGATTGTCATAATCACTTTCTAACTTGCCATCTCTTAGAACGCTACCTGACAATTCACCATTAGTACTATTAGATGAGCCAGAACCGCCGGTAAAATCAGCAATAGAGCCTAATCCCTGTTCTCTGCCTGATCTTAAAACCGTGTCAACATCCCCATAAATGACACCCGTATTTAAGTTACCACCAGTGAAATAAACATCACCTTGACTGAATTGACTGGTATCATAGTTAGTGACAACTCCACTAGGCAGCACTGATGAACCGATTTGTCCATAGTTAGCACCGCCAACGAAATGATTAGAAGTAATCTTACCAAATCCTGAAAGCATTGTTTTAACAACGCCTGTAATCACACCATAATTAATACCGCCGACTACCTGATTAGATAAATTCATCGTTGTCATCGGATTTTGATTATTAATCACACTTGTTACATTTCCCTTGACTTCCGCAGGGAGACTCGCATTCGTGCCGTAGCCACCACCGAAGAAATTTTTGAGATTTCCTGCAACATCGTTAATCGTTACTGAAGTATCACCTTCAACCTTACCGATATATGCCCCACCAACAACATTTTCAATATTTCCAGAGGTGTTGTTAATCTTGATTGTCGGATTACCTGTTAATGTGCCGCCTTCTCGATTGCCACCATAGAAGCTCCACCTACTACTACCAGTACTGTTAACTGTAATCGTTGGACTACCTGTCACATTCCCTATATTTGTACCACCATAAATGGAAATATCACTAGTACTTAAACTACCACTACCAAAAGATCCGCCAGCTAAAGAAATATCATTGCCCTGTAGATACATATTGGAAAATGAGTAAGCTAGATTGCGAAAAGTTATATCGCTTCCAAAATAAACATCAACTGGAAAACGCAAAGTTTTAGACCCAGGCGCAAGTGTCGTTAGGTCAGTAATTTCATCTTGACTATTTCCTGTAAAAGTTAAGCTTGCCACTTTTCCGTCAAGGCTTGATAAAGTCATTGTTCCAATACTAATGCTTGGAGGAATTTCCTCGGCACAGGTTGGGGCATTAAGAGTGATATTACTACCAACATAAATTGTGAAATCTTTGTTTGCACCATTTTGATATAAATAAAACAATGCCGTTTTAAAGCCAATCTCTGTTGCATCATATTCCTTAAAGGGTGCATTATCCCCCGCAGGACTTGGGACAACAATTAGTTTGCTCAAATCAGCGCCTGAAATGATATCCTTGATACTTGCTGCAACACCCCTAGGTGATAAACGTTTCTTAGGCTCAGTAAAACGCGCCGTAACAGTCTTATCTTCGTTAAACTTGACTGCCGATAGCTCTACTTCCGTCAATAAATCGCCGTCTACTTCCCAGCCGAGAAACTTTTTTTCATTTGATTCAAATAGAGGAATCTCTGCTCTATTCAAACTATTTCCTTTAGTTAATACTTTTTTAGTTTGATTAATTGAACCAATGAAATTAACTCCATTATCTACTTCTAAAGTAACAGTGACCACTTCTTCTCTGTCCAAATTATGCGGTGTCACAGTGTTACTCGGTACATTTTGCTTCAAATTTCCAGTTTTATTAGCATCTTCGGCGACTGTAAGGCATACCGTAAAGCTTGAAAAAAGTAATAATATCAACGAAAACCAATGAATAAGTCGTTTCATAGTCTTCACATCCTTTCTATAACAGAGGCTCTTTACACCATTATTATAACAACTTATTAATCGTGTTTTTTAATTATAATTAGACGTAATTATCTAAAAAAATTTAAATAAAATTTCTTTAAACTTCACAAAACCAGCTCAATAGCTGTCAATACAGCTGGAAAATAGATTGTGATTTATTGTATTTACCTGTTTTGACGCACACAAAAAAGGTTGAAACAATTTTTTGCTCCAACCTCATTTATTTAGAAACATACACTCGAAATGAAAAAACATACAAATAAAAATATACAGACAAAATTTCAAAAATAACCGTATAAAAACATAGAAACAGTTCGTAGAAAAATAAAACATGCGAGCTCAAAAACCGCAAAGCTGCCATTAGACAATTTGCGGTCTTTGAATTAACTTACTTAATTGTTCGTAATCTGCGGGTATTGCCTAGAAAATGAATAAACTCCCGAATAAATATCTCGATTTTCTACGCCGCTATTTACCTTCTGTTTTTTATATTATCTAAATTTTACGAGCTAAATCCTCAATCTTTTTGACAACCGTTTCAATCGAAATCCCTGTTGTATCAACTAAAATGGCATCCTCTGCCTGCTTCAACGGAGATTCCTTGCGTGTTGAATCTAATCTATCACGTTCTTTGATTTCCGCTTTAAGCTGGTCAAAATCAGTTTCAATTCCTTTTGCCTGATTTTCCTTAAAGCGACGTTTAGCACGCTCCTCAACTGAAGCAACGAGGAAAATTTTAAGATCTGCACCAGTTAAAACGACCGTTCCAATGTCCCTGCCGTCCATAATGACACCACCATTTTCCCCAAAACGCTGTTGAATAGCAACAAGTGCTTGCCTAATCTCCTTAATCGCAGCAATCTTTGAGACATTTTGCGTAACGGCATGTTCTCTGATAACCCGAGTCACATCCTCATCACCTAAGAAAACTAGCTGACCTGATGAAGTATTTTCAAAACGAATCGGTTGCTCTATCAGCCGTGCTAAAATTTCCTCTGTTGTTGTTAATTGATATTTCAAGCTTAAATAGGTTACCGCGCGATACATCGCACCAGTGTCTAGGTAAATCAATCCTAAATCCTTAGCAATAAGCTTAGCAACCGTACTTTTTCCTGACGAAGCCGGACCATCAACTGCTATTGTAATGTCTGACAAAATAAACTCCTTTACTTTAGTGATTGCCTACTTAATACGTATCCTCTGTCCGGGAGAAGCAAACCATTGATCAACCGATGCAAAGCCATTAAGCTCAAGAAGTGTTTCAACCGGTACTCCAGTTCTCTCAGAAATTTGATTAACACCCTCGCCTGCGATGACCTCTGTTGTATTCTCATCGGTTGCTACGTCACTTGACTCTATTTCCTCTGATGAAGCAGGAGTTTCTTGAGTAGGGGTGGCGGAGTCAGTTGCACTCTCCGTTGACGCTTCACTCGACTTGACCTCACTACTTGACTGACTTTTACTTGTTGATTTAGCGAATTTTTCAGTTGCATCTGCCGGCTCTTCATTCACTTTTTGATAAACATAATAACCGATTGGGACACTACAAAGAATAAACAAGCTAATCACTAAAAGGATCATGTAAATTTTAGAGCCTCGATTTCGCTGTTTTGAGCCTCTACGTGTCAAAACTTCCTGCTCTCTTGTATCATAAATAGATTGTTCCCACGGTTCTTTTTTATTTTTTGCCATCTTAAAACTCCTTATCTGCACGAGATTTTTCCGTTAACCCCTCAACGAATTGAATAAGGCTTCCTATTAAGGTAGACTTAATATGCTTTACTTGATATATTACCACAAACCAAGGTAATCTAGCTAAAAATCTCATGGGACTATGGAAAATTTATTTTTATTACATCTAAGGACGTGAAAAATCTTGCTAAAAATCGCAATCTTCCCTAATAAATGTATCGCTTGTGGTATCTGCGAAGCTTTATATCCACAATATTTTGACTACTCTGATATGGGTATCGTTCGGCTTGCTCAGACTGATGACTTAGAAATTATCATCCCGGACGTTCACTTCATTAAAGCAATTCAGGCAAAATGTCCAACACAAGCAATCAAGATAAGCCGCTATACATCACAAGAATAGACATAAAATTAATAAATATATGTAAAGTAATATTTGTATAGATATTGTCTGTCAAATAATACAAAATCGCTAAAATAGAACCCATGCCAAAGTAAATTACAGCACTGCCTAAATTCGTTGGGTCGTGCAGAAAACCAAAAATAATAATTGACACAACACAGCCAAGTCTAGGGTATTTAGCAAATATCTTCTTAATAATCATGCCCCGAAAGACAATCTCCTCCATAAACGGTGCTCCTATAGCGACGACAGCAATAGCAACAATAAAGGGTACACCGCTAAATAGTTCATTTAACGCCATCTGATTGATTGTTGTTTCACCACCGCCTTGACGGATTAACAAGCTTCCTAGCATATTGATGGCAATCATGCCTGCAAAGCTAATCCCAATCATCGTAAAATCCTTCGGCTTTAAGAAACCCTTATTGCCAATAATTTGAAGACGATCCGCTAAGGCTAAAACAAGATAAAAGACAATCCCAAAGATAACTAAATAAGAAACACTTTCATAAAGATTAAATACTAAGTTTCGCTGCTTATTAAGCTCAGTCAACAAAATAAGTCCAAACATTGGAATTTGACTTAAGATAAACATCACAGCAAACAAACCAATCATCTTAACTTGATACTTTACAGCTAATTTCATCTAACTCCTCCACTCTTCAATAAATTTAAATACTATTATTTAATGCATCTGCTCTTAGTGCGGGCAAAAGATTCCCTGCTGCTTGATAAAGAGCATACCATTCCGCTTTGGTGAGCGTTACATCGCTCGCCTGTGCAATATCTTCAATTCGACTTGGTGTCATCGTCCCAATAATCGTTTGCATTTGTGCTGGATGGGTGTTAATCCAGCATACTGCAATCCCAGACTTTGTTACCTGATACTTATTTGCAAGCTCTGCCAATTTTTGATTGAGCTCGAAAAATTTTTCATGCTCAAGAAATGTCCCTTCAAAATAGCCAAATTGAAATGGCGACCATGCTTGAATAGTCATCTGTTGCAATCTAGAATATTCCAAAATTGAATCGTCATGGTCAATACTTCCCGAGGTATTCATATTAACATAAATACCAGAGTTAATCATTCCCGCGTGTCCCAATCCAAACTGCAACTGATTGATAATCAAAGGCTGCGTAACTGCTGTTTTTAATAGCTCAATTTGTAACGGCTTTTGATTGGAAACGCCAAAATATCTGACTTTTCCTGATTTTTCCAAATTATAAAATGCCTCGGCAACCTCCTCAGGCTCAACTAATGTGTCTGGGCGGTGCAATAATAACGCATCTAAATAATCTGTTTTCAACCGTTTCAGGCTACCTTCAACAGCACGAAGAATGTAATCTTTTGAGAAATCTAAGCGTTCCCCCGGCACAATCCCGCACTTTGATTGCAGGAAAATATCATTTCGAGGAATTGAGGTCTTGGCAAACGAGTCGGCAAAAATCCTCTCACACTCACCCGCACCGTAGATATCCGCATGATCGAAGTAATTAATCCCATTGCCGTATGCCGTTTCAATAGCCGTAACAGGATTTTTTCCTACACTGTTCATACGTGAACAGCCCAAGATGATTTGGGATACCTGCTCTTTTGTTGAACCTAAACTAATTTGTTTCATCAACCCCAACCCTTTCCCCTAAATTTGAACTGCTTAAGCTTTAAAATACATCTTCTTAGTATTATTATACGCTTTTATCCACCCATGAAACAAGATTGTCTTTGCACTTAAAACTACTAATTTCAATCCAGAAAAATATTCGCTTTGCTATAAATTTCATCGGACATAAACACCTAAAAAAGCGCTTGGATAACCCCAAACGCTGTTTGCTTTAAATCCGAATACCCCAGACATACGGAAACTATTTTCGGATATTCCTTTTTAATTCTCAAAAACTCCACTTTTGTCTAATCCTCGGAGATTTTACTTATTATTTAACATCAAAAATCAGCTGTTCATTCTTAACACCGACCAAAATCACTGAGCTTGGTAAAACATTCCCCGAAACAATCGCCTTAGCGAGCGGTGTTTCTAAATGCTTAGTCACAAAGCGTTTAATCGGTCTTGCACCATATTCCGGCTCATAAGCATTTTCTGCAATCCATGTCTGTGCAGCCTCAGTCAATTCAAGAGTGATACCCTGATGTGACAAGCGACTTGACAGCTCCCTGACTATCTTTTCAATAATCTGTTTCACGACATCAAGCGTCAATGGAGTAAACAAGACCGTATCGTCAATTCGATTTAAAAACTCTGGCTTGAAATACGCCTTAAGCTCTGAGAAAACCGATTCCTTCGTTTGATAATCAATCGTTGCGTCCGACTTAATGCCTTCAAGTAAAGTACGTGAACCGATATTGCTTGTCATAATCAGAACAGTGTTTTTGAAATCAACCACCACGCCCTTTGAATCAGTTAAGCGTCCATCATCAAGAACCTGCAATAGAATATTAAAGACATCTGGGTGTGCTTTTTCAATTTCATCTAAGAGGACAATCGTATACGGATTGCGTCTGACAGCTTCTGTTAACTGTCCGCCCTCATCATAGCCAACATAGCCTGGGGGTGCGCCGACTAGTCTGCTGACCGTATGCTTCTCCATATACTCACTCATGTCGATTCTAACCATATGGCTCTCAGAATCGAAGAGATTTTCCGCCAAGCTTTTAGCAAGCTCCGTCTTACCAACACCTGTTGGTCCGAGGAAGAGAAAACTACCTAGAGGTTTATTTGGGTCCTGCAAGCCAGCACGACTTCTGATAATCGCATCACTAACCGCATCTACCGCCTCGTCTTGTCCAACGACCCTTTGATGTAAAACTTCTGAAAGATGAAGTAGTTTTTCTTTCTCACCTTCGACAAGCTTTGTCACCGGAATACCTGTTAAACGTCCGATAACCTCAGCAATTTCTTGCTCCGTGACTGACTCTTGAACAAGTGTATCGTCTTGCTTACTCTGTACCTCTTCAAGCTCCTGCACTTCCTTTTCCAACTTTGGAATAGTACCATGGCGCAGAACTGCAGCGGCTTCCAAATCATACGCCGCTTCCGCATTATCTAGCTCATGACGTGCTTGTTCAAGCTCAGCACGCTTGGTGTGAATTTTTTCAACGGCTTCCTTTTCAGTTTCCCAGCGCATTTTCAATAAATTAGCCTTCTCGCGGGTATTCGCCAGCTCTTCCTGCAAGATGTCCAACCGTTTTTTGCTTGCCTCATCTGTTTCTTTCTTCAATGCCGCTTCTTCTATTTCAAGCTGCATCAGCTTGCGCGTAATTTGATCAAGCTCCGTTGGCGAAGAATTCATCTCTACACGAATCGTTGCGCTCGCTTCATCAACCAAATCAATCGCCTTATCCGGCAAATAACGGTCGGTGATGTAACGGTTGGAAAGTGTTGCTGCTGCAACCAAGGCATTGTCGTGAATTTTCACACCATGATGAACCTCAAAGCGTTCCTTCAAGCCACGCAGAATGGAAATCGTATCCTCAACAGTCGGTTCTTTAATTAAAACCTTTTGGAAACGGCGCTCAAGTGCTTTATCCTTTTCAAAATTTTGACGATATTCATCTAGTGTCGTCGCACCAATCAAATGCAGCTCTCCACGTGCCAGCATTGGCTTTAGTAAATTCCCAGCGTCCATTGAGCCTTCCGTCTTACCTGCGCCGACAATTGTATGAATTTCATCGATAAAGAGTAAAATCCGCCCTTCTGACTTCTTGATTTCATTTAAAACAGCCTTCAAGCGTTCCTCAAATTCACCTCGATATTTTGCACCTGCAATCAACGAACCCATATCAAGATTAAAAATCGTTTTATCCTGCAAATTGGCTGGCACATCACGCTTAACAATTCTTTGCGCTAAGCCCTCAACAATCGCTGTCTTACCAACACCCGGCTCGCCAATCAGAATTGGATTATTTTTTGTCTTACGTGAAAGGATACGGACAACGTCACGCACCTCTTCATCACGACCGATAATTGGGTCAATCTTGCCAGCTCGCACCGCCTCTACCAAATCTGTGCCGTATTTTTTCAACGATTCGTATTGCTCCTCTTGATTTTGACTTGTCACATGCGCTCCTCCTCTCATTGATTCAATTTTTTCACGCACACTTCGTTCACTGAGATTGTGTTGCGTTAAATATTCTGTAATCTGATGATGCTTTTGCTTAAACAACGCAAGTAAAACAACCTCCGTCGATAGAAATTCATCTTTAAATGTCGCTGCGATTGCTTGGCTATCCTGTAAAAGCTTGAACATATTTTGACTTAAATTTGCACCGTAAGTCACGTTACTTCCCTCAACAACCGGAAGCTTGTCGATTGCCTGATTCAACATTTGGGCGAAATCTGCCAGATTAATCTCCAAATCTTGATAAAAATCATGCGCAAAATTCCCCGGTTGAATCAAAAATTGCCATAAATGTTCAATCTCTATATTTTGATTTTTACGAATTCTACTGATATTTTGTGCTTCTGAAATTGCTTGCTGCAATGTTGTTGTCATTTTTTCAATATTCATCGAATGACCTCCAATTCAATTAACTTATATTTCCTGTTACTGTTTATAATTTACCATATTGGTCAGTAAAGGTCAAACAATTTGACTGATTATTTGCAACCATTATCCTTTTTATAACTCATCATCATGATATTGTTCTCTTGCTGCTTCGTTGAATTTTTGCGTTTCTGCGGCGAACTTTTCAGTCATTTTGCAACTTTTTGACTTCTTTATATTTATACCTCGTCTAAATGAAGCGTTGCGTAGGCAATATTACTGCTGCCGAAACGGTAATTAATCTATAAATTGCCGCAATTTTCGACATCGCTAAGCGCCCATAAGCAACTCCATTTTCCAGTCACTAACAAAAAACAGCCTGCGACATAAGTCACAGACCTTCTTAATTTCAACTGACATACAGCAATGACTGAGTGATAATTTCCAGCGTTGCCGTCCTTATCTTCTTTCTCTTAGCGATTACAATATCTCTTGCGCTCTTTGAATTTGTGCTCTGACCTGCTCAAAACCTGTTCCGCCATAAGATTTACGGCGCTCAATTGCAGTTCTCGACTGTAAGGCGTCGTAGATATCCGACTCAATCAACGGTGTAATCTCCTGATAGCGCGCTAATGGAACATCTTGCAGATAATGCCCAGCCTTTGTGCATTCCAAAACGAGCTTACCAACTATCTCATGTGCCTGACGAAATGGCAGACCCTTTGCTGCCAGATAATCCGCAAGCTCAGTTGCATTGGAAAAGTCTTTCTCGGTTGCCTGCGCCATCACGTCCTTATAAACTCGCATCGTTTCAACCATGCCAGACATAATATCAAGGCTTGTCAAGATTGTTTCTGCCGTGTCAAACATTCCCTCTTTATCCTCTTGCAAATCCTTATTATACGCTAGGGGTAGACCTTTCATCACAGTCAATAGTCCAAAAAGATTGCCATAAACTCGACCACTTTTTCCACGGATTAACTCCGCCATATCCGGATTTTTCTTTTGCGGCATAATGCTTGAGCCGGTCGAAAATGTATCCGTCAGCTCGATAAAGTGAAACTCATGGGAGCACCAAAGAATGATCTCTTCACAAAACCGCGACAAGTGCATCATCAAAATACTCGCATTGCTTAAAAATTCGAGAATAAAATCACGGTCGGAAACTCCGTCTAATGAGTTGCTATAAACATCAGCAAAACCTAGCAGTTCTGCCGAATAAAAACGGTCGATTGGAAATGTCGTTCCAGCAAGCGCCGCACTACCAAGTGGCGAAATGTCACAGCGCTTAACAGACTCCTTAAAACGTGCCTCATCTCTTTCAAGCATATTGTAATACGCCAGCAAATGATGGGCAAAGCTAATCGGCTGTGCATGTTGCAAATGCGTATAGCCTGGCATAATCGTTTCAACATGCTCGCTAGCCCTTTCTACCAAAACCACTCGGAAATCATGAATTTTTTCGATTACTTGTGACAAGATTTCTTTGAGATAAAGGTGCATATCCGTCGCCACTTGGTCATTTCGGCTACGTGCTGTATGCAGCTTTCCTGCAACTGATCCGATTTCCTCATGCAAATAGCTCTCCATATTCATATGGACATCTTCATTTTCTATCTTAAACTCAATCTTTCCTGCTTCGTATTTCTCCTCAACACGCTTAATCCCTGCTGATATTTTTTCTACCTCAGCTTCGCTAATAATCCCTGTTTTTGCTAACATCGCAACATGTGCTAAGCTACCTTTTAAATCTTCCCTTGCCATTTTTTGATCAAAATTAATTGATGCACCAAAGCGTTCAATCCATGCTGCAGCCTGTTCTTCAAAACGTCCACCCCATAATTTTGCCATCATTTCCTCCACTACATTACTTGATTTTTACCAATCTCTTATTTACTCTACCTAAATAAGTATATACTTTTTCCCCAACAAATGGCGACACTTACGTTAATATTTCACCCATCATCGCAAATAATCTTAAACTAAATCGATATAACCACCTGATACTATTCGTGACGTGGAAAATTTGCCAAAAAAGCGATAAATTTCTACAACGCTAAACACCAAGTTCCAGCTTTAGTTAGCAATACACCATCAATTATCACAATGTCAGGCACATGGTTATTCATTTAAAGCACAACAAATTCTGCCTACATGTTAAAGCACGAACGTTGCAGTCAAGCAAACAACGTCTGCCACAATGCTCGTGTTTTATTTTGATTGTTCTAAGATTAAATTTTATTATCGTTTTTGAAATTTTAAGCAAAGCACATCGCTCGCCTTACTTAATGCGTATTGCTTTTAACTTCTTGTGCCACTTTCGTTTGGAATCGTTAGCTTAAAGGCTGTTCCACGTGGAAAATTATCGTAAACTTCAACCTTCCCCTTTAAGATGTCGATGAGTTGTTTCAACAGCGAAAGTCCCAGACCCAGACCGCCGTTAGTTCGTGTCCGAGCTTTATCTACACGGTAAAAACGTTCAAAAACTTTTACTTTATCATTTTCGCTAATACCCAGACCGTTGTCCTTAACGCTGATGATGATGTCCTTTTTATTTTGAACAACAATTAATTCAATCAAACCATCATCTCCTGTGTATTTCAAGGCATTGTCAAACAAAATCGTCACTAGCTGCTTTAGAATTTGCTGATCCTGCTTGAAATTTTGAACGTCAGAGATTTCTGCAACGAATTTTTTGCCCCCCAGTCGTGCCAGCTCCGAATAGCTTGCAGCCAATTTGTCAAAAAAGCTACGCTCAATCCATTCCGGATTTAAATCCAGCTGCTTGCGATCTTCCTTGGCAAGGCTGAGCAGACTTGAAGTTAGAAAGCGCATATTACGAACTTCATTGAGTGAGTCCGCAATGTTTTCTGAATTCTCCATAATCGTTGACTCCGGCTTTTGAAACAAGCGCTCCAAACGATTTTGTAAAATCGCTAGTGGTGTCCTGAGCTCGTGGGAAGCATTTGAAACAAACGCGCGCTGCTTCTCCCAGTTCTTGATAATCGGACGCATTGACATCTTGGTTAAGAACCAGCTAATAACAATTGATATCAGCCAAAACGCAACCATTGTGTATAAGATAATGCCTTTGAAATGCTTGACCGAGGCGCTGACCTGATTTGTATTCGCCATGATTTGCACATAGGCGACCTCCGTTTCCCCAGTAGTGCCAACAACCTTGATTTTCTTTGTTAAGCTACGAAACTCTGAAACTTGGTTGAACTGATTTTTTAGACTCAGGTTAATGACTGAATTAACATCAGCTTGCGAAAATTTCAAGCCTTGAGATAGCGTTGGGTGCCCGATTTGATTGGACGAAATCAACAGCTGACCGTTCTTATCCCAAAAGACAATCTGGATTGTCATATCAATCTGACCGGCAGGACTAAGGCTATTTGTTCCGTCAGTATTCAACATTTGGTATAAAGTTCTGGGGTCATTTGCCAAGCGCTCCAAGTTTTTATCAATTGAACTATAGGACGTCTGCACAAGGATTTGAATTACAATAAATGCTAAAGTCGTAAAAATCAAGGCAAAAGCGAGTAAGTAGCGCAGAAAGAACTTGGCATCAATTGAGGCTAGAAATTTATTAATTTTCCGTCTCCATCCGTTCATTTCTCCTCCATTTTGTTCAAAATATAGCCGACAGACCTAATCGTCGATAAATGCTTTTCAAATTGGCTGTCCTTTAAATTCTTACGCAGCTTAGAAACGTAAACTTCAACCACTTGAATTGTTGTATCGCTATCAAAGCCCCAAAGTCGATCAAAAATTTGTTCTTTTGGAATGATTGCGCCCTGATTTTGCAAGAAATAAATGAGTAATTCGTATTCCTTGCCCGCAATATTTTTACGTTCTCCGTCTATCTTAACAACATTTCCTTGAAGATTTACTTCCAAATCACCGTATTTCAACGCATGCTCCTCAAGCTTTCCAGAGCGTTTCAAAAGAGATTTGATTCGCATCTTCAACTCCTCCAGATAAAACGGCTTAGTTAAATAATCATCTGCGCCAATTTCAAAACCATGCGCTTTATCACTAATCCCCTCCTTTGCAGTCATAATCAGAACAGGCGTTTCAATCCCTTCCTTTCTTAATTCTCGCAAAACATCAAATCCATCAATTTCAGGCAACATCAAATCAAGCAAAATTAAATCGTAAATATTGGTCTTGGCTTCAAATAAACCCTCATAACCGTCAAAAACCTGCAACACTTCATAGCTTTCATCTAAAAAATCAAAGATTGAATTAGATAAACTCAAATCATCTTCTACTAATAATATTTTGATCATAACATCCACCTCTATGTTTTATATGCTTTATTATACCTCAAAATACTTAAATGAAACTAAAAAAGCGTTTAACGACATAGCAATTAAGAAATTGATGTCTTTCATACGCAATGTTCGGAAATTTTCGCTTTCTAGGCATTCAAGTTGAGGCTGACCCAAAAGTCTAAAATTCGCTGATGATGAAATACAAAAAAACGCATGAAATTCATTTGTGGAAACATTGATTTCATACGATTTTTCTATTTTCAAGAGTTTTGGGTCAAACTCTTACGGAAAAGCTAGTGGCAACACACCTTAGCCGCTTTCCCTTAGATGCTACTACTTAATCACGAACGTTAAACAGAGATGCGACTTGTGTCTTAGTCTAAATAAATCGTCTACTCAACTGTCACTGATTTGGCAAGATTTCTTGGCTTATCTACATCTAATCCCCGATGTAGCGAAGCGTAGTATGCCAAAAGCTGTGTCGGAATCACGGTTACTAGTGGGGTGAGTAGCGGATGTACATTTGGAATGACAATCTCATCTTCATCAATTGCGCAAGCCTCTGTCGCAATGACTAACGTATTTGCACCACGAGAATAGACCTCCATTAGATTTCCGCGAGTATGTGGCGCAAGACGTAAGTCACTAATCAAGGCAATGACCGGTGTCCCTTCCTCAATCAAAGCAATCGTACCATGCTTGAGCTCCCCTGCTGCAAAGCCTTCACATTGGATATAGGAGATTTCTTTCATCTTGAGTGAAGCTTCCTTGGCAACGTGATAATCACTACCACGCCCAATATAAAAGCAATTGCGTGTATCCTCGGTATATTGATAAGTCAAATCATCAATTACCTCTTTCATGTCAACAATTGCAGCAATCGCCGTTGCAGCAATCCCCAACTCCCGCACCAAATCAAGCGTTACAGCTTGCGGATTAGAAAGCTTCACTCCAATTGCTTTTGCAAGAATCAACATCATGGCGACCTGCGCCGTATAAGCCTTGGTTGAAGCAACGGCAATCTCAGGGCCTGCATGTAGTAGTAGCGTATGCGCTGCCTCTCTTGAAAGAGTAGAGCCTGGCACATTGGTGATGGTCAAAGCATTTAAGCCCAAACGATTTGTTTCTACCAAGACTTGGCGCAAATCTGCCGTTTCTCCTGATTGAGTTAGATAAATAAAGAATGGTTTTTTGGATAAAATCGGAAAATTATAAGCAAATTCGCTCGCCGTATGCACACTAACCGGAATACCCGTCAGCTGCTCAAAAGTCTGCTTGCTCGCCCAGCCAGCATTTTCTGATGTCCCTGCTGCGACAACATAAAGCTGGTCGCTTGCTAAAATATCCGCTAAAATGGCTTCATCTATCATCATCTCGCCTGTTCCGTTTGTATATTTTTGGAGCAGGGTGCGAATGACTGTCGGTTGATCGTTGATTTCCTTTAACATATAAAACGGGAACGTTCCCTTACCAATATCAGATAAATCAAGCTCGGCAGTAAATGGCTTGCGGACAACCTCCGCGCCTGTTATCGTCAAAATTTTCAGTTCATCTTTTCTTAGAATAACCATTTCATCATCATGGATTTCTAAAAATTGATTTGTTTCACGAATCATTGCCATTGCATCACTACAAACCATGTTATAATCTTCCCCTAGACCGATTAATAACGGTGATTTCCTTTTAGCGACATAGATAGTTCCCATGTCTGTCGTGTCCATTAAAGCAAAGGCAAAGCTGCCGCTAATCAATGATAGAGCTTTTTGGAATGCCTCCTGAGTGCTCAAATTATCCCTCTCAACTAATTTAGCAATCAAATTAACCGCAATTTCAGTGTCCGTTTCGCCTGCAAGCTTAACGTCTGCTAGATATTTCTCTCTTAATGCCACAAAATTTTCAATGACACCGTTATGCACCAAAACAAAACGACCGCTTTGTGATAAATGCGGGTGTGCATTATCAACTGTCGGCTTACCATGCGTTGCCCATCTAGTGTGACCGATACCGGCAGAACCTGAAATATCAATCCCTATCTTTGCTCTTAAATCGCTAATTCTGCCAACTGCTTTGATGAGCTTGAAGCGATTCACTCCCGAGGTCACGTAAATTCCGGCAGAATCATAGCCACGATACTCCAACTTTTCTAAACCCTGCAATAAAATATCTGTTGTGTTTTTATTCCCAACAACTCCGACAATACCACACATATCAATACCTGCTTTCTTCGTTTTTCTAAAATGGTATAGCTAATGTTATTTTTATTACATCAACAAATGTATCGCTTTTTGTTGTTTTTGTCAAATATTTTGTATATTGGTATACTTTTGTTGCCAGGATTTTATAATTTATCAATAAAAACAGGGACTTCCTACTTTCTACATTCTCCGCTTTTCGTTACAATAAAGGTAGTCAAACTTCAAATAGAAAGGAATAGCTATGACATTTAGTGAAAAAGTTTTTCGTGATCCAGTTCACAACTACGTTCATGTCAATCAAAGGATTATCTATCAGCTGATTAATACCAGAGAATTTCAACGGCTCAGACGTATCAAACAGCTCGGAACATCGAGTTTTACTTTCCATGGCGCTGAACATTCGAGATTTTCCCATAGCTTAGGTGTCTATGAAATCACTCGAAAAATCACAGAAATGTTTGAAACGAAATATCCTGCTTCAAAGCTTAAAGGCGGCTGGCTTCCTGAGGAAACGTTAATCGCTTTGATTGCAGCGCTGCTCCATGACATCGGACACGGTGCTTATTCACATACTTTTGAACATATCTTTAAAACTGACCACGAGCACATCACGCAGGAGATTATCACTAGCGACACTACCGAGGTTGGTCAACTTCTTAGGCAATATGACACGTCACTCCCTGAAAAAGTCGCAGCCGTGATTAGCCATGACTATCCAAATCCGCAGGTTACCTCTTTGATTTCCTCGCAGATTGATGCCGATAGAATGGACTACCTGCTGCGTGACGCTTATTTTACAGGGGCAACGTATGGCAATTTCGATTTAACGCGTATTCTTCGTGTTATCAGACCACATGCTTCCGGAATTACTTTTAAAAGATCCGGAATGCATGCAGTCGAGGACTATCTGGTTAGTCGTTATCAGATGTATATGCAGGTTTATTTTCACCCTGCAAGCCGCTCAGTTGAGGTGATTTTAAATCATTTACTCAAGAGAGCCAAAATCGTTTTCGCTGAGGATTTCGACTTTTTCCAAAGAACCAGCCCAAGATTGCTCCCTTTTTTCAGCAATCATTTCACCCTAAGTGACTATCTTGCGCTTGACGATAGTGTTTTAAACACCTATATCTCAGTTTGGATTAACCACCCGGACGCGATATTAAGTGATTTGGCGGATCGCTTTATCAATCGCAGAATCTTTAAATCAATCATCTTCGATGACGAAGAACAACTAGCGCCACTCTTAAAAAATATTGAGGCAGCAGGCTTTGACCCTAGCTATTACACAGCAATTCACTCAAGCTTTGACTTGCCATATGACCTGTATCGCCCAAAGACAATTAACCCTAGAACGCAAATTGAGATAATCGAAGCTGACGGCACATTAGCTGAGCTGTCTTCGCTTAGCCCGATTGTTAAGGCATTGACCGGAATTAAGGCGGGAGATAAGCGTTTCTTTTTCCCAAAGGAAATGCTACTTGAGCAAACGAGTTTGTTTAGCGAAGCAATCGAAGCATTTCAGGAAAAAATCAAAAATGGAAAATTAAAAAAGGAGCTGTAATATTGATTAAATTAGTAGCAATTGACATTGACGGAACATTATTAAACGATAAACGAGAAATCACGCCGGAGGTAAAATCAGCCATTCGCCGCGCTAAGGAAAAGGGTGTTAAAATCGTCATCACGACCGGCAGACCGTTTCACGGTGTAAAAGACATCTTAGCAGAGCTTAATTTACTGGAGGACGGTGATTACGTGATTACCTTTAACGGTGCATTAGTCGTTAGGACTAAGGATAATAGCGAATTTATCCGGAAACCGTTGGCATATGAAGATTATTTAGATATTGAGCGTTTATCAAGGGAATTAAATGTTCACCTGCACGCTAACGCCGCCGACTGTATCTATACCGCTAATCGCAATATCTCAAAATACACGGTCAATGAAGCGTTTATCGTTGATATGCCGCTTTTATACCGCACGCCAGAGGAGATGACACCTAATCTTGAAATCATAAAATGTATGTATATTGATGAGCCTGAGTTTTTAGATAAGGTCATTCCACAGATTGAAGAAAGGTTTGAAGATCGGTTTACAATGGTTCGCAGTACACCTTTCTACTATGAGCTGCTCAATCGAGAAGTCAGCAAGGGACAGGCTGTTATCGCTTTAGCAATCAAATTAGGGTTTACGCAAAGCGAAACAATGGCGATTGGCGATGCGGACAATGACATAGCCATGCTTGAGGTTGTCGGTCATCCTGTTGCCATGGGAAATGCGACGGAAAATATTCTGGCGGTCGCTAGAAAGGTCACTAAATCAAATAACGAGCACGGTGTCGCCCATGCAATCGAGCAATGGGTGCTGTAGAAAAGTTGAGTCAATTGAGATTTGCCTGATAAGACTTTCTGAAAAAGGCAGCTGCAAGGGCAAAAAAGCAAGACGAGATAAGCTTGTCAGCCCGCTAGCTTTGCCGAGCCGCTTTTCACCAATCCCACAATAAAGCTTTTAAACAGACGGAACAATACGAAACCCCTATAAAGTAGATAATCCAAATCCGCTTTATAGGGGTCAGTTGTTTAAGCTGCTCAATCATCTGCCAGCTGCGTAAAATCACCGTTTGAAGTCTTCATATACTTCATCATGGGTTTGGTGGAGCTACGGAGCTACGTCCTCCTTCCAGTTGTTGACATAGACATACATCGCAGGGCAGACACCTAGGTTAGAAGTCGTTGGCATAGAGTCATTGAAGTCGCCATCGTCAACAGCTGCTCCCCAATCTTGACAAACGCCGGGTGAGCGTAACCAATATTCATCTCCAATTCGCACTCTGAGTCCGATATCATACGGAGCGCCAGCCCAGACCTCATCTATTTTCCAAATATCACCCAAGCTTAGGGCAAACGCCTGCTTTTGATAGCCGGTTCCGCTAGATTTTAAGCTATCACCATCACCT
>JAISYB010000170.1 GCA_031270215.1 Streptococcaceae bacterium
ATATATCGCGAATTAAAATTGTAGAGACGCCATTTCCAATGCCTAGTCTTAATGAACAAAAGAGAATTGTTATTCAAGTTGAGAAAGCCTTTCAAACATTAAATCTACTAGCTGAGTGATATTAGCTATTTCATTAGTGGGTGCAACAGGGATAAACATATCTTTTAATTTAGACACTCCAACACCCCCGATTATTCCGCTCATATTTGAGCTGAAATTACTGAAGAATTCAGGGCTTTGAATATAGTTGAAAAGCCATTTGTGACTTACTCCATATGATGTAAAATTACAAAGTTTATTTCCAAAACAGATTACCTTTTCATTGATAGCCATTTTCTTTCCAGCACTTCCGCCTTCGATACAAAGTAAAATTGACTTTGGGGCAGAAATCCTGAAATTTTTCTCGCCATAGGGTATTCGGACTCCATTATCATAATCGATTAAATTATGCGAAACAACATCTTTAGTTGCTATATAAGGATAACCTTCAGGGATATTCGTGTATTTAGCTTCTTTAATACTCTTGCTTATACTATTACCTGTATATAATTCTGCAACATAATTTAACTTGGACCACCTCCAAGATGATGGAATATCAAATGGAACTTCAGTTATATCAACAATGTTTCCTTTCTTCTCATAATATGAGATTGGAGAACAAAATAATTAAGCAAAAAGGCGACAAGAGTCCTATTCTCATCGCCTTTTTCTGTATTACCAAGTGACAATTTTATCCACAATGTTTTGTTGCTCAGTTGATGTTCTTCTCAAATAAATTCTTGTTGTTTCGATGCTTTCATGCCCCATTAAATCAGCCAGTAATGCAATGTCATTATACTTTGACAAAAAATTCTTAGCAAATAAATGACGAAATGAATGAGGATAGACTACTTTGGTATTCAACCCATATTTATCTGCGTAGTTTTTTAACTGCTGAGCAATACCTCTTGAAGTAATAGCTTCAGCATAACGATTCAAGAAAAGATAGCCTGAGTTGTGAGATTCAGAATCTAACCAAGTCTGAGTTTCTTCTCGTAGTTTTTTAGGAATATAAAGCCGTCTAACTTTACCGCCTTTGGAGTAAATATCAAAATGGCCCACCTCAACATGCTCTACTTTAATTTTAATTAATTCGCTGACACGAGCTCCAGTTGCTCCTAAATACCAGACAACAAAATGCCATTTCAGATTACCATCTTTTTTCAACTTCCGCTTCAAAAAAAGATAATCAGCATGGCTAATAACATCTTCTAAAAACGACTTTTGTTGGATTTTCACAAAACTAAGTTTAAGATTATCTTTCCCAATAAAGGCTAAATACTTATTCAAACCTTGTAATCTTAAGTTCACAGTTTTTGGCTTAAACTTTTCAAGAAGATAACCTTTATACTCAAGGAGATCTTCTAAGCAAAGTTCATAATGCTCTAAGAAGTACTGCGTCACATAAAGGTAGGATTTTACTGTGTTTTCCGACAAACCTTGTTGTCGTAAGTATAATTCAAATTTTTTCATCGATGAATCTCCATTCTTTTGTTTTTGGAAATTCCACCGCACTACTATATCTTATCGTTATTTTGAAGAAAAAAATACGTACAAACACTCAATTTTTTACATGAACGTTTGTACGTATTACTCATATTATGAGAAGATTGGAAATAATGCTAGTGTTTTAGAAGAAATTCCTGAGATTCCTACAACTTGGGTCTATTGTCGATTCAAAGACGTTGTCAATTACTATTTAGGGAAAACACCTCCTAGGTCTGCCACAGAATACTGGGGTAACGATATTTCGTGGGTATCCATTGCAGATATGATTGATAACGGAGTTATTACCGTAACTAAGGAAAAACTGTCGAGTGTGGCTGCACCATTATTTAAGAATAAAATATCGCTTAGAGGTACTCTATTAATGAGTTTCAAGTTAACTGTAGGACGTGTATCCATCCTAGGAATAGATGCAGCCCATAATGAAGCGATTATATCGATTTTTCCTTACTATGATGTTGAAGAAAAATTTAGAAACTACTTATTCAAGTTTCTTCCAAATATTGCAAATAGCGGCGACTCAAAAGATGCTATTAAAGGAACTACACTTAATTCCTCAAGCATCAATAATTTACTGATTCCTATACCTCCAATTAATGAACAAGCTCAAATTATTGTTGCAGTTGACCGATTAAATGAAAAAATTGCTCAACTTTCTCAATAATACTTAACTGTTCATTCTGGGGAGGTATAGCCACAAACAATTGAACTAGTTTTGTTTTGGGTACATTGTATAACGCTTGACCAGATAAATTAGTAATTTCTTTTATCTGATTATAGAATATTGGTGATGATAAATAATATTCAAGGTATTGAGATAACACGTTAGAATCCACAATTGGTGTAAATTGAAATACAAATCCACCTGCTACGGTATTTGGATAATCTTGTTTTAATCTTGCAATTTTCCCTACATGGTCAAGTGATGTTGAAACAGGTGTAAGTAACTGATTTTTCTTCAAGTAAATACTTTCATTATTAATGTGCTTTTTATTGATAAAATAATCATTATCTAGCAATTTAAAGCTCATGGGTGCAATATTTCCGCCACGGACAATTCTAACACCTGAGCTGTCTAGATTTAAGTCTTCTTTCTTGTACGAGAGTCCTGTATTTATCAGTATAATATCATTCAGGCGTTTATACGACCAATTATCGACAGTATCCATGATGAAATCATCAATTAAAGAGTCGCTTTTCTCTTTCTTCTCATAATATGAGTTATCATCACCTTTATAGATAATAGATTCCTGTAAATCCTTTTTCTTGAGTTTACCTTCTTCAAATAATCTTTGTTTTTCAGCCCTAATTTTATCAAGCAAAACTTCAACTGGTTCATCATTAGGATCTTGTGGTACAAGTTTTCCTTGCATAGCGTATTGAAGTATGGACTTACGAAGTTTATCTGGAAATTCTTCATTAATTAATTTTAAAGACTGATGCGATTCAGAATAACTTTCGACTAATCCAATCATCTCATCAATTTTGTTTATAATTCTCTTTTGCTCATCTATTGGCGGTAGTGGAACAAGAGTTGAATTTGTACTTCGTATTGATAGCTTCGGTTGAGCTACCTGATTAAATAATGCCTTAAATTGATTTTGTATAGCTGGCGAATTAATAGCCCTTAACAAATAAAATCTATTAACCAACGGATATAGAACTAACTTCAAGGCATTTTCTGTTAATAAAGCACCATCATATTTCTTAGGTATAGTTCCTGCATTACCAATAGTTCCAGCTATTGTAATATACAAATCTTCTGAGGATATTGTATAATTTTTAATTGCATCTCTTACCTGCTTGGGAGCATATTGAATTTTAAAGTCAAGTATAGTTTCATCTTTCATATCGGTAACACGAAGATAAGCATAACTGTTTGCTTCTTCTTGGAGTTTCATTCCTTTTGGAACACGTTTTCCCCCCTTAGCTTGTGCAAGTTGGTCAATTTTTACCCATTCCCAACTTTCAGGAATCTCAAAAGGCACATCAACCTCTTTAATCGTCCCATCCGCAAACTTCTCATAATGTAAATTATCATCACCACGAAAAATCTCAGTTTCCTTCTTATCACGCTTGATTTTGCCTTCTTTAATGAGTTTTTCTTTTTCAACTTTGATACGTTTAAGCAATTCACTTGCAGGTTCATCGTTGGGATCTTGTGGGACAAGTTTTCCTTCCATTGCACGTTGTAAAATACTAGCTTTTAATTGTTCTGGAGTCATTTCTCATCACCCCCTAATAACTTATCAAATTCTGAAGGGAGTTTATCTTGTTCTTGTAAGCGGATCTGTTTAAATGATTCATACTCCACATTTGCATGATTCATCGCAAAGTTATGAGAAATTTTCCCTGCACCTTCCAAAACATCACGTCTACTCAAGGTCAAAAAGCCATCTAAAGTTTCAATCCAATCTTTCATATACATTGGAATACGACGATTTGCCTGTGCTTGTGCAAATGTTAGATAAGCTTCAACAATATCATTCAACGCACTTAACTCTTCTTGGTTTAAGTAGTTTTTAGCCACACCAATATCTGATTTTCTAATATTCGAACCACGCCAATTCGTTAAGCCCATGTTTGGTTTTGTCGCATTTGCACGAGTTTGAATAATCTCTGCAGCAGTTTGCCCCGTAATTGCCCAATGCAACTTATTTTGGATCGTTTGGAAGAATAAAATGCTGATATCTTCCGTTGGATCATAGTCAATACTCGTAGCATAGATATCTGTGATTTTTTGATAAAAACGTCGTTCAGATGTTCGAATGTCTTGAATTCGAGCAAGCAACTCGTCAAAATAATCAAATGGTAAATCTGGATTTTTCAAACGTTCATCATCAAGCATAAAACCTTTAACGATAAATTCTCTTAAATGCTCCGTTGCCCACTGTCTGAATTTTGTTGCAATCTGACTTTTAATCCGATAACCGATAGAGATAATCACATCTAAGTTGTAAAATTTTTTATTATAAGTCTTCCCATCTGTAGCAGTTGTTCGGAAATGCCGAACAACTGAATCTTCAACTAGTTCACCCTCTTCAAAGATATGTTTAATGTGCTCACTAACATTCGATTTACTGCTTTGGAACAACTGTACCAATTGATCCTGCGTTAGCCATACAGTATCGTCATCAAAACGAACATCAATTTTTAGCCTGCCATCTTCTGTTTGGTAAATTAAAAACTGGCTATTAGTTGGTTGAGGCAAATGATTATCGCTCATTAATCATTTCCTCCGTCTAGCATTTTCAAAATATCCGCTAAGACTGAATCAATCTTCTCATTCAGCTCTTTGCGCTCAGTGTTGTATTTTGTAATGAGTTCCATTGGCTCAAGAATCTCTTCCTCTTCTTGTGGGAAGCCACACTGGTCAAAATTGTAATCCAATTCTGCTAATTCAGACGGTGTAAACTTCTTAGCTTTAGAGAAATTCCCCTCCATGATTTCTTCACGTTCGTTCCACCACTCACGAATTGGGTTAAAATGCTCTGACTTCATCGGCTTCGTCTTTGAAAAGTTCTTGTACCCTTCTGGCATATCTAAACGGTAGAACCATGTTTCTTTTGTCTTTTTAGTCTTATCAAAGAACAAGATGTTAGTATGAATACCAGTATAAGGAGCAAAAACACTATGAGGCAACCGAATAATTGTATGAAGATTAAATTCTTCTACTAATTTTCTCTTTAAGGTTGTTTTTACGCCACCTCCAAACAAGAAACCATCTGGCAAAATCACACCAACACGACCATCTTGTTTTAAGCGATACATGATAATCGCCATAAATAAATCAGCTGTTTCACTACTTCTCAAATCTGTTGGAAAGTTATTTTTGATGGCATCTAACTCACTTCCACCAAATGGTGGATTCATCATAATAATATCGAACTTATCTTTTTCAGTGTAATCACGGACATTCTTTTCAAGTGAATTTCCATGCATTATTTCTGGGTCATCAATCTCGTGCAAGAATAAATTCGTTACAGCAAGCAAATGTGGGAATGCTTTCTTCTCAATACCAAACACTGCATTATTATATTTAACAGTATCATCTGCTGTTTCTCGTTGATTATCTAAAATGTTTAAAGTTGAAGTTAAAAATCCACCTGTACCGCAAGCAAAGTCCGCCATTCTTTCTCCAAGTTTTGGTTGAAGAATTTCAGCAATAAAATCTGTAGCTGCACGAGGCGTATAGAATTCTCCGGCGTTCCCTGCCGATTGAATATCCTTCAAAATAGACTCGTAGATGTCATTAAACAAGTGACGGTCCTCTGGACTATGGAAGTCAACTTCATCAACAACATTGATGACTTGACGGAGTAAAACACCATCTTTCATGTAGTTATTTGCATCTTCAAAAGCCGCTTTCACAATCTGCTTACGAATTGGCATTACTGGTGTAATTTCAATTTCTTTCAGACCTTTGAAAAGTTTGTTATTAACGAAATCGAGTAAATCATCCCCTGTCATTACTTGCTCACCTTTTTCAGAATGAGCCCAGTTACGCCATTTCAGTTCTTCAGGAATGATTGATTCATAATCATCATCTTCGATTTCCCAAACCTCTTCACGGCTATCATAAATTTTCAAGAAAAGAAGCCATGACATTTGTTCTATCCGCTGTGCATCACCATTAACACCTGCATCCTTGCGAGTAATATCTTGAATTCGTTTTACGAATGAGTTTGTCGCCATTTATTATCATTTCTCCTTATTATGCAGCAGCATAGATTGCGTTTTCTAAACCTCTTACTGCGTTTGTATAGTTTTCTTTGCCACCAAATTTTTTGAAAATAATATTGTGCATTCCGCCAAATTTATCAAATTCAGATAGTCTCAGTATTGAAATATTCTCAACATCTTTTATTCCTGAGTTCATATACTTATCCAGTAAAACTTCTAAAACTTCGCGAGCCTCATCTGAATACTTATACAAGTACCCTTGTTTTTTGACATTCTTGATACGCTCTGCTTTTGTCAATGGCTTTTGACCATAAGCAAGTTGCAGTAGCAAATCAAAGTCATCAATCTCAGTAATTGATATATGATCTTTTCTGCGAATTTCGCTTAAAAAGACACCTTTAGATTCTAACTCATCAATAATTACTTGTTTTTTAGCTGAATTTGACCATGCGTTGATGAACTCGTCTAGTGTAGCATATTCCCCCAACATATTCTTGCGTGTATAGTCTGTTAAACTTTCTGTCACAAGTTTTCCATTGGCATCTATAACTTGAACTTGGTCATTCACAATTTTTACTTCTTTGTCATTAACATAGTATTTTGTAAATGGCTCAGGTGGTTCAGGTGCTGATCCTGATTCGGGTGGTGTCGGATTTGGTTCTGGGTTAGTCGGTGTTGGTCCAGATGGTTCTGGGTCAACTATATCAATATCTACTGGTTCTCCATCAAAGTCCGGATCAGCAAAAAGATTGGTAACACCTCTGAAATCAATGATTGTAAAGAACTCTTTCCCACGCTCGGGGTCTAATCGTGTACCACGTCCGATAATCTGCTTAAACTCGGTCATTGAGCCAATATTGGCATCCAAAACAATGATTTTACAAGTCTTCGCATCAACACCAGTAGTTAAAAGTTTTGACGTAGTAACAAGCGTTGGGTATCTCGATTCAGGATCAATAAAATTATCAAGTTGTGCCTTACCTTCAGCATTATCTCCAGTTATTCGCATGACATATCTCGAATCAACACGAGTCAAGTCAGAATTTTCATTTACCAATGCTTGTCGCATTCTTTCAGCATGGTCAATGTCGATACAGAAGAATATTGATTTTTCAAAACGAGAGTTTCGTTCTTTCAAATAATCAGAAACGTATTTTGCTACTTTCTTGGTTCTGTCTTCAATGACAAGGTTTTTATCAAAATCCTTGCGGTTATAAATCCTATCATCAATTAGTTCACCTTTGGCATCCACTTTACCCTTTTCAGGTCGATATCCATCAACATCAACATCCATGTTTACACGGATTACTCGATATGGTGCAAGGAAGCCATCTTCAATCCCTTGTTTCAATGAATATGTATATACAGGATTACCAAAATATTTAGCATTTGAAGTTACTCCATCTTCCTTTGGTGTAGCAGTCATTCCAATCTGGGTAGCAGAGCCAAAGAATTCTAGTATTTTACGCCAATTACTTTCTTCTTTTGCAGAACCACGGTGTGCTTCGTCAATCACTATTAAATCAAAGAAGTCTGGACCGAATTTTTCATAATGCGTTTCAGTACCATCTTCTCCTGCTAATTGCTGATAAAGTCCGAGATAGATTTCGTAAGAATTTAATGTCTCGGGAGTATTTAATAACCTTTGGTCGATTTTGGTCATTTTATTTCCAAAGGGTCTAAAGTCATTAATCAGTGTTTGGTCAACAAGAATATTTCTATCGGCTAAAAATAGCACACGTTTTTTCAAGCCAGACTTCATCAAACGATGAATAATCTGAAATGCCGTGAAGGTCTTTCCTGTACCTGTGGCCATGACAAACATTATACGGTTATTTCCTTTGGCAACCGCATCAACCGTTCTATTGATTGCTATCCGTTGGTAATAACGTGGCTCTTTAGCACCCATTTCATAGTAATAGGGTTCATTTATCACCAGCTGCTGTTCTTTGGTAACATCTGCTTGATTGATATATCTTTGCCACAGTTCTTCTTTTGTTGGGAACTCATCAATACCAATTGATGTTTCTTTTTCTGTTATCCTATCGTGCTCAACAAAACCATCTCCATTTGACGCATATGCAAAAGGGACATCTAATATTTCGGCATAATTAATAGCCTGTTGCATCCCTGCACCAACGCTATGATTGTTATCTTTTGCCTCAACTACTGCTATTGGGAAGTTCTTTTTATAGTACAGTAAATAATCCGTGAATTTTTGTTTATTACGAGTTGCTCGTTCTCCATGAACTTCAATACGACCATCTGTAAAAGAGTACTCATAAAGAATATCTTTCCCATTCTTCCACCCGCTTTTTTCAATGGCGGGTGTAATAAAATTCGCTTTGATGTCTTCTTCTGTCATTTCATGCTTTGGCACTAAAAAACCACTCATACATCATCCCTCACTATCTTCTCAATTGAAATCACATCACCAATATCTACGCCTAATGCTAAACAAATCTTTACAAGAGAATCTATCGAAATCGGTTCATTCTTCCCCATTTTTGCAATGACATTACTACTTACTTTTGCCAACTCTTTCAATTGCATTTTTGTCATATCTCTATCAATCAATAATTTCCAAAGATTGTTATACGTAATATTGCTCAAATTATGCACCTCAACTTCCTATAATTATTATTATCCAGCATAAACTATAGAACTATTATATCACATTATCTCAACATTTACTTTGTCTAAACGATTTTATTTTTAAAAGATAGGATTTAACTTTAGGAATGAAATCAAATAAGAGGGTAATATTTACCCCCTTGCATTTTCTTCAATCCCATTTATACAATTTCTATCCCCAAATAAATAAGCCTCTCAAGCCTATGCTCAAGAACTGCCGTATTTCGCCTTTTGGGCTATGTATTTTCGTATCAATTTAATGTTGGTCATATCACGTAAAGATATGTTTATTTTGTCATCTATCCTGTAGCGACAACCCACAAAACGCAATATTGTAGTGACACCCTACCCCAAAAGTAATCCCGTAGTGTCAACCCTACCAAAAAATCTCGGGTTGATTTATTCCCTCAAACACCAAAAAAGAGACTTTAGACGAAATCTACCGTTCACCTAAAATCTCTTTTATCTTTAAATCCCTTTATATCAAGGCTTTTCCAACCCGCTTCTACTTCTTCTTTGTTATCAATCCCACCAACTCAACATGAAATTGATAGTCTATTTTCAAATCTATCCTTTTCAATCAAAAAACACTTATTTTATAAGCTTTCCTGCTGACATAACAAGATAGATATTTTTATATCTCAAGTAGTCTAAAAAGATGATATAATGGTCTCAAGTCATTATCCCATCTTTAAGGAGGTCAATTGTGAACCTTGATAAGAAAGTTAATTTAATCCCTGCCCATAAACAGAATGACAAAATTGAATCGGTCTATATCTACGCCCGAGTAAGCTCAAATACTGCAGACCAACTAAAAAGTTTGTCCTCACAAGTTTCATCATTGACACAATTTGTTGCAAAGCATTATGATGACAATTGGCGACTAGATGATACGCTAATTGATATACATTCGAGTAAAACAGGAACTCAACGAGAACAACTTTCCGTCTTATTAGATTACGCTCGTTCTGGTCTAGTTGATATTATTGTGGTTGCAAATATTAGTCGATTAGGTCGTGACACAGTTCAGGTTCTCGAAACAATTAGTATCTTACGTGCCTGTGATGTTCGAGTTATTTTCAAAGATGACAATCTTGATACCTCAAAAGATGACCATACTTTAATCATTCAATTCACAGAAGCAATTGCTCAAGCTGAAAATGAATTTCGCAGTCATGCAATTAAATGGGGACACCACAAACGTGCAGAATATGGGCTATCAAAACTATATAATCGTCCTGCTTTCGGCTATGTCACTGACAAAAGCGGAAATCTAGCAATTGATGATGAAAAGGCAGAAGTAGTCCGACTAATATTCAAGCTTTATCTTTCTGGTAAAAGTTTTCTTGGCATTGTCCGTGAGCTAAAATCACTTAATATCAAAACTTCAACTGGTAAAGAAAAGTGGAGCGTAAAAACAATCGACAATATCCTGCAAAATGAAAAGTACACTGGGAGAGTAATCTTACTTAAAAACAATGAGACCACTCCAAGTTATCAATTTGAAAATCATCATGATCCTATCATCTCAGAGTCGATGTTTGAAGCTGCTCAACTTGAAAGAGAAAAACGCACAAATATTGAAAATGGTAAACGTAAACCTATAAAATACAGCTCAAAGAAATCTAAGAAGTGAGCCTCTCAAGTACATAATCCATTCTCTCTTTTCTAGTGGATTCACCACCATTCAAATCGTAATCTATCATCTCTTGGGCTACAATAAATACTCTATACCCCACAGCTCCCAAGTCTGCATACACTTCATCGCATAAAATATCAAGCACCTTATCCTCATCCCATTCTTCAGACCATTCTGTGTTCTGAAGAATTTCTGCTATTTCATCTGCCTTTAAGCCAAAAGCAAATTTCCAAAAAATATCTCTACCCAATTCAATTTTATACTTACTCATCTTTGCCATCATCCATCCCTCCATTCTCGGTATGTACATATAGCCATAGATACAGGTATTTATCAAGTAATAGACTACTAATTTATCTAGGAAAACGAACAATAAATCAGTAGTCTATTTATTTGTCATCTATCCTGTAGCAACACCCCACAAAACGCAATATTGTAGTGACACCCTACCCCAAAAGTAATCCCGTAGTGTCAACTCTCCCGAAAAATCTCGGGTTGATTTATTCCCTCAAACACCAAAAAAGAGACTTTAGACGAAATCTACCGTTCACCTAAAATCTCTTTTATCTTTAAATCCCTTTATATCAAGGCTTTTACAACCCGCTTCTACTTCTTCTTTGTTATCAATCCTACCAACTCAACGTGCTTTGTCTGCGGAAATAGGTCAACTGGGATGATTTGTTTGAGTTGATAGCCGAATTGATTATACAATGCTGCATCTCGTATAAAGGTCGCCGGATTGCAGGAGACGTATACGATTTTTTCTGGTGAGGTAGCGGCACTTGCTTGGATAAAGCTTTCGGCAAGTCCTTTCCGTGGTGGATCAATGATGAAAACGCTGGGTTTTATTCCTTCGTTTATCCATTTAGGGAGAATATCCTCTGCGCGACCAACCTCGTAGGTCAAATTATTTAGACCGTTTAGTATACCATTTTCCTGAGCATTAATAATCGCTTCGGGAACAATCTCAACACCGTAAACATGTTGCACGCATTTCGCAATACTTTGTCCAATCGTTCCAATTCCACAATACGCATCAATTACCACATCATCAACCTGTAAATTTGCTAGCTCAATTGCCTTTTGATACAGAATTTCAGCCATTTCTGTGTTGACTTGATAAAATGATAATGCATTGATTTTAAACTGATTACCCAGCAGGCTATCGGTAATAAAGTCTTGCCCGTAGAGTATTTGAAATTCCGAGCTGAAAATATTATTCGTCATAAAAGGATGAATGTTTTGCATTACGCTTTTAATCGCTGGAAATGCAGCTACCAGCTCATGAACTAATTCATCGATTCTAAAAATCTTCGGCTTAGTTGACACAATAACCACCATCACTTCGCCCGAATATCTCCCGCGTCTAACGACAACATTTTTGATTAATCCTGTTTTTGCTTGCTCATCATATGCCTTTAAATTAAATTTCCTAAATAAATCTCGACATTTCAGAACAATTTGGTCAATGACCTTATCCTGAATATAATAGTTCTCTATCGGAACTAAATCATGTGAATGTTTCCTAAAAAAGCCGGTTTGTAAAACGCCATCAACCTTTCTTACCGGAATTTGTGCTTTATTGCGGTAGGCAAATGGTTGCGCCATACCGATTGTTTTTGCAACATCAACCGAGGCTAGTTGGCTAGTTTTCTTCAATAAATTAACAATCTGCTGACGCTTAAATTCTAGCTGCTGCGGATAAGCCAAATGTCCTAAATCTGCAATCCCTGTTCTAAGTAGCGCTACCTCAATTTCGTCATTTCGTTTATCGGATTTTTCAAGATATTTTACAACCTTAGCAAAACCGAATTTCTTCCCAAGCTTCATAATCAAAACTTCAACGATTTCCCCTGGTAGAGCATTTTCGATAAAAAGCGGATAGCGCTCAAGCTTAGCAACACCCAAACCCTCATGTGTCAAATCAATAATCTCAACTATCAAAGTTTGATTTTTCTCTAAATTCATCAGTTCCTCTTTCTTAATCATCAAAAAACTGCCAACAAAACATCTCTCATTCAGGATTGGTGGCAGCTTCTAATTATTGGTCTAAAAATGTGTCAATCATTGGAATGTACTTGTCATAATCAATCTCTAATCCCAGACCGCCGTACATGTCATATCCGTCAGTCCAATCGCCATTTTCAGGCACAGTCATCCGTTCAACACCTTTTCTTGCTTGATTAAATAGACTCAAGCCATTCTTAAAAATAAATGGTGTTGTAACATTTGTTGAAGTATAGCCTACGATTGTTCCCAATGCTTCTGAGCCGGTAAATAAGGTTGCGGGGTTTTTCACTTGATCAATAATCGCGCCCAGCACCTGTTGCTGCCGTTGCACTCGACCATAATCTCCCTCGTCATCCTTTCTAAAACGTGCGTAGTTGAGCAAGGTTCTCCCGTCCATTTTCTGTTTACCTACTTTGATGATTTGCGTTGGTACTTCGCCGTCTTCCTTGGTGTTTAAATCATCAGGCACGCCAACCTCAGTTACTTCCTGACCATCAATCGTTGAAAATTTTGCATTAATCTGGACGCCGCTAGGAAATAGCGAGTCAATTACCTTGGCAAATGACGAGAAGTTAATCATTGCATAATACTGTAGCTCAATCCCAAAATTAGCTTTAATCGTCTGACGTACCAGCTCAGCACCTTGATTATTATTTTGCTCACCAATCATAAAGGCCGAGTTAATCTTGCTATCTGTGTACCCTTCTACCCCCACATCTGGTATATGAACCAAGGTATCTCGCATAAATGACAATAATTTGACTTTTTCATCTGGTCCATTGACCTGCATCACCATGATTGTATCACTTCTAGCATCTCCTGAAGTCTGAGCATCACGCTGGTCGGTTCCCAAGATTAAGATATTGCTCGCACCATTTGCTGATTTTTTTCCATTAAATACCTCAACCGGTGCTTTTTTGAATTGTTTATCCCCCTCAGCATTCTGCTTTCCTTTAAAGAATAGAACAACGGCACAAATCAATAGGGCGAGAATAAGCAAAAGCAAAATCCGCCACCATTTCCGCTTCCTCCTGCGATTCTTTTTTACCTTTTTAGGCTCAACTGGTAAATCTTTTTGACTTTTTTCTCTTCGGAATGATGACTTTTTATAGCCGTAACTAGATTCTGATACTGAATCATTATCGTCATCAAAATACGCTTCTTCCTCCGTCAAATCATCACCACTTCTGCGGCGGTAATTAATTCGTTGCTCCATATCTTCGCGGTATTTTTTATATTTATCTACTCTACTCATGAAATAAAATCTCCTAATTGATATTACGCTAAAGTCTTCAATTTAAATTAACGTTTTAATTTTAGCATATCTTTACTAATATTTTCATCTCTTTTTATTATTTATAGTTTAGAAGGGAGCAAATTAATTTTTAGTCTGGCAGCACGGTGGGCTATTTAATTGCCCCACTCATTCATCTACAAGTTGTAGTCACCATATTTCTTGACTTGATTTAACTCACCCGTATTAGAATAACAAATTTTACCCAAAAATAAAAGCTTACTAAAACGCCTAAATCTAAAGAAATTTTAAAATTATACTCTTTCAAAAATAGATTTCATTTTAAAGCAGTTACAACTTGATTAATATCCTTCGCTCTTGCTATCATTGAAATCACTGAAATACCAGCCACGCCTGTTGCCTTTACCTCAGGAGCATTTTCAATTTTGATTCCACCAATTGCGACAACAGGTTTTTGGGCTTGATTAACTAATAATTTTAACCGTTCACACCCTAGAGCTGATTTGGCATCTGGCTTTGATATTGTCTTAAAAATTGGACCAATTCCAAAATAAGTCACGTTAGACAGAGAATTTCCGGCAATGACTTCTGGTAAATTGTGGCAGGATAAACCGATAATCATTTGACGATTGGTTAGCTCCAAAGCTTGATTAGCTGACAAATCCTCCTGCCCGATATGAATCCCGTCTGCATTGATTTCAATTGCCAGCAAAACATCGTCATTAACAATAAAAGGGACTTGATATTTTTGACACAGACTTTGACACTTGAGCGCTAATTCTTTTTTTAAGTCTTTATCTGAAATGCTGCCAATACCCTTTTCTCGAAATTGAAAACAGGTAATGCCAGCCTTTAAAGCTGCCTCTAAAACTTCGGGCAAACTACCACTGACAATATCCTGACTGCCGGCAATAAAATAAACTTCAAGTATTTTTTTAATCTCAAATTTTTGACGCTTAGTCTCTTTCATTTAAACTCTCCTGACGGTAAGCAAAATGATTGGTCGGTCCATGACCGCAACCGACAGCAATTGGATGGCTGATTGCTAATTGAATATATTTTTTAGCAAAAATAACTGCCTCATAAACGCTTTTGCCTTTTGCAAGCTCTGCTGTAATGCAGGCGGAAAATGTACAGCCTGTACCATGCGTATTTTTAGTATCAAAACGCTCACTTTTTAACCAATGTAACTTCCCATCTGCCAATAGTAATAAATCATCTGAATGAAGATTATCTTGACTATGACCGCCTTTAATGACGACATTATCCACGCCAATTTTTTGTAAATCAAACGCAGCCTGAACAATTTCACCCTTGGTGTTAATTGGTCGATTTAGAAGCACTTCTGCTTCAGGTATATTGGGGGTGATGACATTTGCCTGAGGTAGTAATTCAGTAATCATGCTTTCAATTGCGCTATCAAGTAATAATTTCTGACCACTTTTGGCAATCATCACAGGGTCAACAACTAAAGGACCAAATTCAAATTGTTTGATATAATTAGCAACCAAATGAATGATTTCACTTGTAAATAACATACCGGTTTTAACTGCTTGTAGCTTGAAATCCTCAAAAACGACTGCTAGCTGCTGCTCAATTGCACTTAAAGGAATATCAAAAACACCTTTAACACCAAGTGTATTTTGAATTGGTAATGCAGTTAATACCGAAGTTCCGTAGACAAAAAGCTCTTGGAATACCTTTAAATCAGCTTGTAAGCCTGCACCTCCACCACTATCAAAACCAGCTATCGTTAGTGCCTGCACCTGTAGCTTCTCTTTAATCGCCATATTCAATTTCCTCCAGCTCTAATACTACTTTATCCGTTATTATTGATAG
>JAISYB010000035.1 GCA_031270215.1 Streptococcaceae bacterium
AAAACTTAAAAGATTATTGTTTTTTAGCAGCCTTTTCTGCTTATTGCCTCTAACGGCGCATGGCGATAGTGATGGTCGTTTACAGCTCAATTCAGATATCATTACCAATCGCTCAGGTGTCGGGACAAGTGTTTCGGATTTTGAGATTCGCTCACAATTGTTCTCAAACGCTTTAGACGAGAAAATGCAGGAAAAAGCAAGGCAGGAGGCAGAAGCTACAAAAAATATTCAAACGATAGACTTTAATCAAGACAGCCAAAATAAGCTCTACCAAACGAATCATCAGAACGTCAAAACGGCATTATTCAAGGATTATAAACAAACCAATATTGCTTCAGATGATTCAAAGGCGCAAGAGAATACTCATCGTCTGATGCTACTCTTAATTTTGGCAGTGCCTTTATTGATTTTAACAGGATTTGTTGCGAGACGTTTTGCACGACGAAAGAGAAGATGATGAAAGAACATATTGAAATCAGTTTAGAATGGCTAGAAAAACAAGTAGATTTAGCGATTCCCTCAAACGTTACCTCACACCGATTGATTGACTTATTGAGCCAAGCTTTTAGAGCGAATGGTCAAAGCTTGCCTGAAAAATGGCACTTTTTGGTTAAAGGCAAATCAGTCACACTCGGAAGTGGGCTCACTTTAAAAGAATTAGGGCTGGAAAACGGCACCATATTACAGCTTGTTACAGGAGAAGAAAATGAAATTATTTGATGGCCAAGACACCTTAACATTTGAAAGAAAAGACAATCAGCTGCTTGTTTTCTTAACAGGCACACAAATCAACCAACAAGAGTTGAATTTTATCAAAAATAAGACTGCATTAAGCGAGTCTGTAGATGAAGTCTATGCTTTTAACATCACCTATACCTTGCCTCACCATGCTAAAAGCTTGACCTCTCTCATGAATCAAACCAAATCTGAGCTTGAACGCTTGGCACTAGCTTTGAAATTAAAGCGCTTAATGACACAAAAATCAGGGTATAAAGTCCCTTTTGTACATCCGGAAAATATCTTTTTACTGGATGGAGAGCTCTCTTTTGTGCACGTTGGCATGAGAGCGGGGGTTGCACCGATGACATGGGACAACTCTCTTTTTCTCTCCCAATATCAAGCGCTTGTATTATCTATTTTGAACCCTAAAATTGCTTATAATAACTTTGTCGGCGGAGAAATCAGCCTAAAAGACCAATTTGCGCAAGCGATTGCTTCAAGTGATACTTTGGAAGATGTGAGTACCTTGCTCGAAGACGCATTGTCTAAAGCCGAACAAAAAGAAGCCTCAGCCTTAGTCAAGGTTTCTAAGGGACGTTATCATTTCTTTAAATATGCAGGCACGCTCGCGCTGCTTGCGGCAATTGCGATGGGTGTCTTGACCTTTATCAATCAGAGAACAACAATTCCAAAACAAAAAGCGATTATGAGCGCTCAAGCCGATTTTATTACCAATCATTATGATAAAAGTCTGGCTGATTTAAAATCATATCAACCCAATCAGCTGCCAAAGGCTGCTCGTTTTGTCTTAGCTGCCTCATCAATTCACTTATCCGATTTGAGTCAAACTCAAAAGGACGCAATCCTCAATAATATTTCTTCTACGACAGACGATAATACACTCAATTATTGGATTCATCAAGGGCGTGGAGAATTTGAAAAGGCGCTGGATTTGGCTAAAAACATTGGGGATGATCAATTGACGCTTCTTGCCTATACAGAGCTTTATCAAGCGACCAAATTGAACAGCTCGATGAATGGGGATGAGAAGCAGAAAAAACTTGAAGCTTATCACAAACAAATTCAAGAATTAAGTAAGAACTTAGGTAAATAGAATGAAAAAATTATTTGAATTAGACAATTTCCAAAAAGAAAATCAAAACTATCTTTATGATGTCCGTCACCCAGAAGCAATTCTTTATGTCATCTTCATCTTGGAAGACCATTTAAAGAGAGTGACCTTAACTGAATCACAGATGACAGCTACTTATGAAAATTTGATCTTTGGTCTGGTTAATGACCAACTCTTTGTCAATGGCGAAAAGGTTTCTAAAGGTCAAACTATCATCGAGTCCGTTGCGCTCTTTGTCTTGCCGGCGAGCGATTTAGCCACCCACTTTTTAGTTTTGGATCATCAAGAGCTTGTGATTCATCCTAAGCATGAACAACGTGCGATTGAGACTGTAGATAACTCCCTTGTGATTATTGACAATACAGATGAATGCCACCCACAAGCTTTGATTAAGCCACAAGGCGCATTTGTTTATTTTAACGATGAGAGAATCCAAGCGAGCACAAGTGTTGCGTTCAAGGTTGGAGATACACTTCTAACGCCTGATTTGATGATTGAAAGACGTGCGAAGCAATGGAAAGTGACGGCTTTTTCATCGGATGTCATTTTCAATCCGGAATGTTTCCTAGAACAAAACCGTCAGCTTGAGAAGCCACAGGATTTTCCGGAATATCGCCGTTCCCCTCGTTTGAATTTAGAAATTTCAGAAGCAGCCTTTAAATACGAAAAGATAGAAAACCAGGAACAAGCGCCTAAAGGTGCTTTACTTAAAGCGATTTTGCCGCCTGTAGGGATGGTTCTTGCAGGGAGTGTGACGACTCTTTTATCGGGTCGTAATCCACTGATGATGATGGCAACTGCCCTGACCAGTCTGATGACGGTCGTCTTTACAGTGACCCAATATCTCACAGAGAAAAAAGACCGTCTGGTGCGAGAAAGTCATCGCGAAGTTGATTATCAAGCTTACCTTGCTAAAATAACGGCTCAATTGGGACAAGCACACCGCAAGGAGCGTCAAGTCATTCATTACCAACAGCCCTCTCCTCAAGAGCTACTGACGAAGCTTGAACAATATGATGCCCGTCTTTATGAGCGAATGGTCAACCACAAAGACTTCTTACAGGTTTCATTGGGAACAGGGACACAGCCCTCTAGTTTAAAAGTCGAAACAGACTATACTTCTCGTGATGAAGATGCGTGGGCAACTCATGTTAAACGTTTGGTTGAAACCTACAGTAAGCAAGAAGAGGCGCCCGTGCTATTAAACCTAAGACACCAAACGCTTGGTTTAATCGGCAACTATGACCTCTTAAAAGAGACCGTTTCAAATCTTTACTTACAATTAGCCTTCTTTCAATCTTATCGAGATGTCAATTTCATTACTTTAGTACCGGAAAGAAGCTATTTAAAGGATTGGGACAAATGGCGCTTTTTACCTCATTTTAAAGTACAAGAGATTAATACCCGTGGGATGGTGCATCATGCTAAATCTCGTGATATGGTGCTCTCAAGCTTTTATCAAATCATCAATTCAAGAAAACAAGTATTGAATGCGGCAGGGCGTGAAACACCGACTTTTCTCCCTCATTTTGTTTTTACTGTTTTTGAGGATAGCTATCTAGCGGGTCATGGTCTTAATGAGTTTTTAGCAGAGGATATGTCTGATTTAGGGGTGAGCGTTATTTGGTGTAAGGAAGATAAAAAGCTTTTACCGGAAACAATCACCGCCCTTGTGGAGGTGAAAAGCCAACAAGCAGGTGTATTGATTCAGGACAATGGTCATCATTTGGATAAGGTCTATAAGCCTTACCCAGCCTTAGAAACTCAAGAACAGTTTGAAGTGATTCTTCGCCAAATCTCTGGCTTAGAACATATGGAGGTCGAGAAAAATGCCATTCCGGAACGTTTGAGCTTACTGGAGCAGTATCTTGTGGAAACGGTTGAGGATTTGAAAATTTCAGAACGCTGGGCACAAGCTGAGCCAAGCAAATCGATTGCTTCAATGATCGGTTGGAAAGGGAAGAAAGAATTCGCCTTTTGGGATTTACATGAACAGATCCATGGGCCTCATGCGATTGTCGGCGGGACTTCTGGATCGGGTAAATCTGAGTTTCTAACCACTTTCTTGATGGGGCTTGCCATTAATTTCTCACCGGAAGATATTGGCATGCTTATCATTGACTGGAAAGGGGGCGGCATTGCGGATACATTAGCAGACCTGCCGCACTTCATGGGCTCTATCACGAATTTAGATGGTGCAGGCGTTGCCAGAGCTCTGGCTTCGATTAATGCAGAACTTAAAAAACGTCAACGTGAATTTAGGGCATATGGTGTGCAGAATATCGCAGGCTATACCAAGCTTTACTGTGAACGTCTTACGCCACGTGAAGGTGTGGCATATCCAAGTAAACCCTTGCCGCATTTAATGCTCGTTTCAGATGAGTTTGCGGAATTGAAAGAAAATGTGCCTGAGTTTCTAGACGAGCTAACCTCAGTGGCACGTATCGGACGCTCACTTGGTGTTCACTTGATTCTGGCGACACAAAAACCTGACGGTGTGGTTAATGACCAGATTGATGCGAATAGTAAGTCTAAGGTGGCACTCAAAATGTCAGATGAAGCCAATTCAAGAGCTTTAATTAAAACAGGGGATGCCGCACATATCACCAATGCAGGTCGTGGTTATCTTCGAGTTGGGGAGAGTGAAGTCTATGAACTCTTCCAATCCGGTTATGGGGGCGTGGATTATAATCCCCATGCCACAGCGGAAACAATCATAGACGAACGCATTTATCAGATTAATGCCTCAGGGCAATGGGAGCTGCTTTATGATCCGGGTGAAGATGTGATTGATCAAAGTCATATTAAAGAGGATTTACCTACGCAGTTACAAGCTACGATTCAAGAAATTGTTAAGCATTTTGAAGATTCAACGTATACCCAGCCTGACAAACCATGGTTGCCTAATTTGGGGTCAGCGATTGTCTCGACACCGCTTCAGGTTAAGGGTGAGCGGGATTTATCGATTCCATTAGGATTACTTGATATTCCAAGTCTACAAAGTCAGGAAGTATACAACTATGACTTAGAAGAAACGTCACATACAGTTGTTTTTTCAAGTCCGGGCTTTGGTAAATCGACGGCTTTACAAACGATTGTGATGAACCTTTCCAGACAAAATACCCCCGAACAAGTCCAATTTAATCTATTTGACTTTGGGACCAATGGTTTATTACCGCTTAAAAAATTGCCTCATGTGGCAGATATTGTGACTTTAGAAGAGAATGAAAAGCTCCAAAAAATGCTTAATCGTTTGGATGTAAACTTAGCGGAACGTAAGGCACTTTTCAAAAAAGAGGGCGTTGCCAATCTTAAGCAATATCAAAGCAAGACCCATCATCAATTACCAATTCTTGTGAATATTTTGGATTCTTATGACGGACTCAGTCAAAACGACCAGCGTAAAGATTCGATTGATACTCTTTTAATGAAGGTTTTGCGCGAGGGTGCGGCATTAGGGATTTACTTGGTCTTTACTGCGGGACGCTATAACGCCATTCGGATGAATATGATGGCAAATATCCAGACAAAGCTGGCACTTTTCTTGAATGAGGATGGGGATCTTAGTAATCTCTTTGGTCGTGAGAAGTTGGATCAAGTAGAGATTGCGGGACGTGCCCAGATTAAACTTGAGCAGCCATTAGCTCTACAACTTTATCTGCCAGTGAAAGGGGAGAGTGAGGTCGAGGTACTCGCAGCACTTGAAGAAGAAATCACCGTCATGAATGACAGCTGGTCGGGCGCAAGACCTGAGAAGATTCCGATGGTGCCAGAGGAATTGACACCGGAATTTTTTGAAGCTTATTTACCTGCGAGAAGGCAAGATACACTTTATTTTGGCTTGAACAAAGCAAGTTCTGAGACAGAGAGTTTTGAGTTATTTAAAGGTAGAACTTTGGGAATTTTCCCAGAGTCAACTAAACAAGCGAAGATGATTTACCCATACTTGACTGACCAACTTATAAAACCAATCCCCAAAGAAGAAATTGTAGTTCTTGATACCAATAATAATCTGGAATTTTTATCAGAGAATGTGTCACTTTATATTGGGAAAAAAGTGCTTATGGCTGAATCACAGCTAGTTAAAGAGGCACTAGAAAATTTGATTGAGAAAAATAAAGATGAGCGGCAATTGATTATCATTAATGGTATTACAGATGTTTTTGAAAAATTGATGATGAGCCCTGATCAAGTCTTAGGGATACTTGGGTTACAAAATGAAAGTGTTCAGCTTATTTTTATGGATAATATGTCTCGCATTGTAAACAGTTATAGTGTGACTGGACCGCTGAAAGAAAATACGTATCAAATTTTATTTGGTGGTGATTTAAATACACAGCGATTCATTGATAATTTACCGATGAATATTAAAAAAGAGGTTCATGCCAAGAATGTTCTGCATTCTATCAAAGACGAGGAACTCTTTAATATCGTTATTCCAATAGCGAAAGAAGAGGAAGCATAATATGACCTTGAAATTACTTGGTAATCTTTTAGGATTAGGCTCAATTGTAAGAGTTGAAAACGAAAATAACAACGGACTTTATGTCGTTTTAGCAAGGGGTGCAATGCGAGAAGGTGAAGAAGGGGCAAAACCAAGATATTTGGTAGCCCCTCATCCCTACGGGAATGCGCCCGACCAAGAAACATTTCCAGTGCTTGATTCTGAAATTAAAGCAGTCGTATTTGAAGGGTATAGTGATGAGGCAGATGAAGCATTCATCGAAGATTTGCTCGACCAAATGGAACATGGGAGAAGACCTTCAAAAGCTGCCAGTCAATTTAAAGAAGCTTTAACGGATATTCCAGAAGCACTGGAATCTGATGATGAACTCTCGGATGAAATGATAAGGGGAAAAATAGATCCATTTTATAAACTTCGAGATTTAGCTTAGATAGAAGAGGAGATAATAATGAAATCTAACGTAAATGTTGCTCAAGATGCAGTGTCAAAATTTGGGGGCGTAAACACCGGGGTATTAAAAGGTAGTAATGTTTCCATTGGCGCAAGTAATATTAGTAGTATTAAAGCAGGCGCAAAGCTTTCTAAAGAATTGTTATTAGATTTATCTGACTTAGCGACCTGTATTAAGGCGCAAGCTGATAAATTTACAGACTTAGCAGCGATTATCCAAGCTAGAGATACTCAAGACAGAAGCCGATTTTCTGGAGGCAAGTAATGGCAAAGGATAAAAATGCGGATAAGCGCTTAGCGTACAATCGCCAGATTCTTGATACAGAACGAGAAATGGATGAGATACAAGATAAAAAACGAGAAATGACTCGTGCCTTGGAAAATTTTGAAAATGAGATGACTCGTAGTTTTAATAGGTTACAGGAACTTGATGAAGAAATGATTCGAGATGGCAGTATTGCGGCTCAGTGGGTACAACAAGAACATCAAGGTAGAAATTCTTATATTCGAAATTTCATTCGTAACCAAGAAGAGGATGTTATAAACACTTACTTCAAGATGTTTCAAGAAATCGAGAATCAAAAGGAATTACTTCAGAAAGAAAGGGATCACCTAGCATGGGATTAATCTATATTCCAAGTGACGCAGATAATGTATACCGTGAATTACATCAAGCACTTCAAAGGAGCGAAGCCTTCTTAAATCGTTTGAAGCAAGCCATGACACAGTTGTTGGCGGAGGACAATTAGACGGTAAAGCCTATAAAAAAGGCTTGAGGCTGATGCAGGATTGTGTGTTGCCTACGATTCAAAAAACGATCTCGGCAGTCGATGGTATTCGCCATGATTTGGCAAGTTTTAATGCCGCAAAAAGCCAAATGCCTACTGAGCCATTGTATGAAGATAAACTGAACGCACAAATTATGGAACTTGAAGCACAAAAAGCAGCTCAAGTCGCATTGTCTGCCGTTTATCAAAA
>JAISYB010000043.1 GCA_031270215.1 Streptococcaceae bacterium
ATGGTAGCTTGGTTGGAGGTACAGCACACACAGACGGTGATGGTAAGTGGCAATCAAACGAAGCAGCCTTAACCCTCTTTGCGCATTGGGAAGCGGATAGTACACCAGTAGGACCGGGGATTTCAGATGAAGCTAAAGATGGAGATGTGATTACCATTGCAGAACAGGATTGGGGAGTTCTTCGTGAGTTTTATGGTGGCACTTACGAATCTACAATAGATAGCCCAGATGTTGATGCAACAAAGAAGTTGATTATTAAATATGGGGATGTATATCAAACTTCTCAAACTTCTCAAGCTTCTGATTTTAAGACTCAGTATTTTTATGATAGTAACGGAACCCATAGCTCGACTCAATACTTTGTATCCGAAAACGACACAGGTTATGACAGCTCATTTGTTAAGAAAGAAATGGACAGATATTATAATGAAACTATCGCAACCACAGATATAGCCCCTTATATTATGCCTGTTAATCTTGACTTGCCGACTTTTACAAGGTTTACTACAGAGGCGATAACGTTGTTTGACCCAAGAAACGTTTCCATTCTCACTCCCAATCCTCCCCTTACTACCGGTCTTAATAAGGATGGTTTTACTTTTCCAAGTTGGAACTGGGATAATGTGAAGGTGACTTTTCCCGGTGGTTCAGAGGAGGGATGGATTTTCTATGCTTATTTAGATACACGTTTTAAGACGCTTTTAACTGGCAATGAAGGCACTGACAAGGGTAAAAAGCAAGCCTTTGCCCTAAGCTATGGTGATTTAAGCAGTTTACCACTAGATAAGAGTGGTGAGTATCAAGGAAAATGGGGGAAGAAGTGGACATTAAAAAACTGTCTAGCTCAATTTTATTTGAGAACTCCGTTAGGATATAATAGCAGTCCTTTTGCTTGTGAACAAATAGGTAGTGTGTCAGGAGCTAGTGGAACGTTTCGTGATGAATTCAGGAACTTGCAACAGATTGATGACAACGGAAAAGCAGCTATCGTTCCCGCCCTCTGGATTTCAACTCGACCAATCCACAACGTCACACTAAATAACGGCAGCGGTGCAACAGGCAGTACAGCACTAACTGTCACCGAAGGCTCAAAATTCATCTACGGACTGGAGAATACAGATGAAATGCCGAAAAAAGATGGTTCTACTTTTGCGGGGTACTTTACATCAGCAGAAGGCGGCGAACAGGTAATTGATGACAAAGGCAAGCTTGTTACAGCAGAAACAGCAGAAACAGCATAAACAAAAGACGGAAAATGGACAAGCCAAGCCGAAAACATCACACTCTATGCGCACTGGGCGGCAAAAGCTCAAACAGCTAAAAAAACTGCTAAGCTAAGCCGGTGAAACCATGCTTGACGTGGATTTCCTAGTCAAGACTACTTAGCCTAAAAGTTGATATAGATAACCGCACGGACGGTTGTTCGTGCGGTTGTTTGTGTTGTGGGATTTTCCAAAACTCTTAAGAAAGTTTCAAAAATAGGCGAGAATTTTCTAAAATTCGCCGATGAAGCTTCAAAATCAGTCGGGGAATTTTTAAAAGCGCTAGGGGGTCTAAAATCCACTGTGGATTTTCCAAACCCTTAACGCCGCTTGATAAAATCCCAAAAAACCGCAAGCTGTCAATTAAACAAATTGGGCTGTATCTTGCCTTAAACGCACCTCTTGAGATTAATATTTCTATTTTGGGAGAGTACATGTTAAAATACGGATAAATAAACGAGAATGGAGCGTTATTAACAATGAGTTTAACATTATTTACGCTGATGATGCTTTTGACGGGGATAGCTGCGGGTTTTGCCGGTTCGATTTTAGGCTTAGGCGGCGGAGTTATCGTTACCCCCATCTTGACCTTAGCCTTTGGAATTGACATTAAGCTCGCTATCGGGACGAGTATTCTTGCTGTGATTGCGACCAGTACAGGCGGAACGATTGCTTATTTAAAAGATGAATTACTCAATTTAAGAATTGCAATGTTTCTTGAAATTTTCACGGCGCTTGGCGGCTTAATCGGGGCGTTATTAGCCGGATTATTCCATGCGACAATTCTCTTTGTTTTATTTGGCATGCTGCTAATTTTCCAATCATTTAATATGTATAAAAAATTGCGTGCAGGTGAGGAAGTATTAAACAAAGCTGTCCCCGATAGACTTGCTTTAAAGCTCAAACTAAATAGCAGCTACTACGATAAGGCAAGCTGTACTCGGGTGGATTATCAGGTTGAAAAAGTGCCGTTTGGTGCAGCGATTATGCTGGGTGCTGGGATTGCTTCCGGATTATTAGGAATTGGCAGTGGTGCCTTTAAGGTGATGGCGATGGACTCGGTGATGAAGATGCCACTTAAGCCCTCCAGTGCAACCAGTAATCTGATGATGGGTGTGACGGCTGCCGCCTCAGCCACAGTTTATTTTTTTAATGGTGACATCAAGCCGACCTTGGCTGTGCCGATTTGCTTAGGAATTATTGCCGGTTCAACAATTGGCAGTCGTGTAATGCAGCGGATTCCTGCGAAAATGCTGCGGCTGATTTTCATTCCGGTCATTACCTTGGTGGCAATTCAGATGTTAATTCGTGGTTTCGGAGGTAATTTCTAGTGGAAAAAATAAGAGAAGAAATGAGCCATGTGGAAAAATTCATTGCGCGTCTTTTGCAGATTGGCGTGTTGATTAGTATGAGCATTATGACGTTTGGACTACTTTTGTTCTTTGTCACCGGACGTAGTGGTTATTCTGGGGATAAATATCCTTTAATCCTGCGGGAGATTTGGCTGGGAACGCTTGAAATGAAACCATTTGCCATCATGATGTTAGGTTTATTTTGCTTGATATTAACCCCTGTCCTGCGAGTGATTGCTTCGATTTTTGCTTTTCTATTTGAAAAGGACTATCTTTATGTCGCAATTACTCTATTAGTTTTACTTATTTTATTGACAGCAATGTTTGTTGGGCTTAATTTCTAAAAACCATTGAATTTTTTTTTATTTATTGTAGAATGAGATATAAATGCAAATTAGCTAAATTTTCTGAAAACTCTGATGTACCTATCATAATTTGAACTCAAACGATTACGATTATAAGTAAAAAAAGCGCTGATGAATGACCAAGTTATCAATTTGTACGCGGGCTTGTTTTAGAGTAAATCTAGTGTAACCAATGGGGTAAAAAGCTTTTACCACCTTAAATTAGGGAGTGTTTTAAATGAGAAGTGACAAAATTAAGCTTGGCGTATCCCAAGCACCAGCGCGTGGTTTATTGTACGCAACTGGTCAGGTAAAAAATGCAAAGGATATGCAAAAGCCCTTCATTGCAATCTGTAATTCGTATACGGATATTGTACCAGGGCACGTTCATCTGCGTGAGTTGGCGGATGTTGCTAAGGCAGCGATTCGTGAGGCAGGTGGAATTCCTTTTGAATTTAACACAATCGGTGTTGATGATGGGATTGCAATGGGACATATCGGAATGCGTTATAGCTTACCAAGTCGTGAATTGATTGCTGATGCGGCGGAAACGATGATTAATGCTCATTGGTTTGATGGTGTTTTCTATATGCCAAACTGTGATAAAATTACACCGGGTATGATACTGGCGAGTGTCAGAACAAATGTGCCGGCTGTCTTTTGTTCAGGTGGACCGATGAAGGCAGGGATTGACATGAAAGGACATCAAGCAACGTTATCTACGTTGTTTGAAGCCGTTGGTGCAAGAAAAGAAGGCTATATTGATGATGAGGAATTAGCATTTATCGAGCAAAATGCCTGTCCAAGCTGTGGTTCATGTGCCGGAATGTTTACAGCAAACTCGATGAATACATTAATGGAAATATTAGGAATTGCCTTGCCGGGAAATGGTACGGCACTTGCAGTTTCAGAGGAACGCAAGACGTTAGTCTACGAAGCAGCAAAACATTTAATGCAGCTGGTTAAGGACGATATTAAGCCAAGAGATATTCTCACTAAGGAAGCAATTGATGACGCATTTGCGCTAGATATGGCAATGGGTGGCTCAACAAATACCGTTTTACATACCTTAGCGATTGCTAATGAAGCTGGAATTGATTACAATTTAGCAGACATCAATGAAATTGCCAAGCGTGTGCCGTATTTATCTAAGATTGCCCCAAGCTCTGTTTATTCAATGCATGACGTCCATGAAGCAGGTGGCGTTTCAGCGATTATCAAAGAATTGATAAAATGTGGTGCGATTCATCCAGATAGATTGACGGTAACAGGTAAGACACTTCGTGAAAATGTTGCAGCTGCATCAATTAAAAATCCGGAGGTCATTCATCCGGTCGAAACAGCTTATTCAAAGGTTGGTGGTTTATCCATTCTCTATGGTAATATTGCGCAAGAAGGCTCAGTGATTAAAGTCGGTGGTGTTGACCCAAGCATTAAAGTCTTCACAGGAAAAGCAATCTGTTTTGACTCTCACGATGAAGCGGTCGAGGGAATTGATACACATAAGGTTAAAGCAGGTCATGTGGTGGTTATCCGCTATGAAGGTCCAAAAGGTGGCCCAGGAATGCCTGAGATGTTAGCACCAACATCATCAATCGTTGGGCGTGGCTTAGGTAAGGATGTCGCATTGATTACGGACGGTAGATTTTCTGGCGCAACTCGTGGGATTGCCATCGGGCATGTTTCACCTGAAGCGGCATCTGGTGGCGAAATTGCCTTAATTAATGACGGTGACGAGATTGTCATTGATTTAGTTAATCGCACGATTAATCTAAGTGTGTCAGCTGAGGAATTAGACCGTCGCCGTGAAGCATTACCGAAATTCAAAGCGAAGGTTAAAACAGGCTGGTTGGCACGCTATACTGCCTTGGTAACGAGCGCTCATACAGGTGGCGTTTTGAAGCTACCAAAGGAATTGCAGGATTTACTAGAGGACTAGGCACAGGAGAAACTTAAAGGAGAGTAGTCTATGGGAAAAATTAAGCTAGATGAGCGAACCTCAGGTTCCATTTTACTTTTGGATACGTTAAAAAAGCTTGGTGTAGACAAGATTTTTGGTTACCCTGGTGGCTCTGTGTTACCACTTTATGATGCCATTTATGATTATGATATTAATCATATCCTAGCGCGTCATGAACAAGGTGCGGTAGCAGCGGCAGAAGGCTATGCCAAATCAACAGGAGAGCCGGGTGTTGTCGTGGTAACGAGTGGTCCGGGTGCTACTAATGCGGTAACTGGAATCGCTGATGCGTTTAGCGACTCAGTGCCAATGATTGTCTTTACCGGACAGGTTGCAACACCAGGTATCGGAAAAGATGCCTTTCAGGAGGCTGATATGGTCGGTATTACCATGCCGATTACCAAATACAATTATCAAATTCGTGAAACAGAAGACATTCCACGAGTGATTACGGAAGCATTTCATATCGCAACAACGGGGCGTAAGGGTCCAGTTGTGATTGATTTACCTAAGGATATTTCAGCAAATGAGGTTGATTTCATCAATGATGTGACGATTGATTTGGCGAGCTATCAACCGACCACTGTGCCAAATGGCAAGCAATTGCGCAAATTAATGGACGGCCTAGCTTATGCCAAGAAGCCATTGATTTTAGCCGGTGGTGGTGTTAACTATGCACAGGCAAGTCAGGAATTATTAGCTTTTGTTGAAAAATATCAAATCCCTGTGCTTGCTACGCTATTAGGACTGGGGAGTGTGCCAAGTGCCCATCCATTATTTTTAGGAATGGGTGGCATGCACGGCTCGTTTGCTGCGAATATGGCATTGACTGAATGTGATTTTTTGATTAATCTAGGCTCGCGCTTTGATGATCGTTTAGCGAGCAGTCCATCAACCTTTGCACCTGAGGCAAAGGTAGTGCATATTGATATTGACCCAGCAGAGATTGGCAAGATTATTGCGACCGATATTCCGATTGTGAGTGATATTAAAAATGCGCTGGTTGAACTATTAAAGCTTGACGGGACTGTGCCTAATCATGACGAGTGGCTTAGGCATATTGCCGAAAATAAAGCTAAACATCCGTTTAAATATAAAAAAACGAACCAAGAAATTAAACCGCAAAGAGTGATTGAACTGGTTGGCAAGCTAACAGATGGCGATGCGATTATCGTGACTGATGTCGGTCAACATCAAATGTGGACAGCACAGTTTTATCCATTTAATTGGTCAAATCAGTTAATTACAAGCGGTGGTTTGGGAACAATGGGATTTGGGATCCCGGCAGCAATAGGTGCGAAGCTCGCTAATCCGGATAAGGAAGTAGTCCTTTTTGTCGGTGATGGCGGCTTTCAGATGACCAATCAAGAGTTGGCAATTTTGAATATCTATCAAGTGGCAATCAAGGTGATTATGCTGAATAATCATTCCTTAGGCATGGTACGTCAATGGCAGGAAACTTTCTTTAATGCTAGACGTAGCGAGTCAGTCTTAGATCAGCAGCCGGATTTTCAGCTGTTGGCAGAAGCGTATGGATTAAAGCATAGATTATTAACCAACGCTGAAACTCTTGAGGAGGATTTGGCAATCATTAAGACAGAAGGTTCAGTATTCATTGAAGTTGTTGTACCTTTTTCTGAGCTTGTTTCGCCAATGGTGCCGGCAGGAAAATCTAATTTTGAGATGTTGGGGGTGGACTAAATGCGTAGAATGTTAACAGCAAAGATGAATAATACATCAGGCGTTTTAAATCGTTTTACAGGTATCTTATCTCGCAGGCAAGTTAATATTGAAAGTATTTCGGTCGGTCCAACTGATCAACCACATCTGTCACGGATTACGATTGTCATTGATGTGGCAAGCTTAGCCGAGGTGGAGCTTGTCGTTAAGCAGCTCAATCGCATGGTCGATGTGGTTCGTGTGCGTGATATTACTGATGTTCCCCATTTGGAGCGAGAGGTCGCCTTAATCAAAATTAATGCGCCGGCGAACGTTCGTGCCGAAGTTTTTGCAATGATTCAACCATTTCGAGCTAGCGTGATTGATGTTGCAACCAAAACGGTCACGATTCAATCAACAGGCTCAAGCGATAAGATTGATGCATTGTTGAAGGTTGTTCAGCCATACGGAATTAAAAACTTGGCGAGAACAGGTGTGACAGGCTTTAGTAGAGGGTAATAAGAGCAGCTGGTGTGTGGCAGTGGCATTTAATAACCTAGCAATTAGGAAATTGCGGGCAAATACTCGCCATGTTCACAGATTTATCGCTTTCCTAGGGTATTGAGGCTGCCGCTTTAGTGGGTTACGGAAAAGCTAGTGGCAACCTACCTTAGGGTTTCCCTTAGGTGCTGACTAGTCGGCACGCTTGTTCTCGTGAGCCACGAAGATTAAACAGAGGTGCAAGCTTTTCCCCAACCTCTACGAATTATCAAGGTATTAAGGTCAAAGGTACAAAATATCAAGACATTTAGAATTAGGTCAAAGATACAAATTGTCAAAATATTTAGAATTATGGTAAAATAACAACTGT
>JAISYB010000112.1 GCA_031270215.1 Streptococcaceae bacterium
CCCCTTTTATCCATTGAAAGCAATTTCATTAACTATATTCTAACATGAAACTTAGAAAAAAGAAAGAGAAAACTTAATCAATTCGCTGAAAATAACAACTAAATTTAAAGCACAAAAAAACCGACAGCTCAACAGAACAATCGGTTTATTATTTAAAGATGTTTAACTTCTATTTTTGATTTTTTCAACATCTCTAGCGATAACCAGCTCCTCGTCAGTCGGGATAACGAGAACCTTGACCTTGGAGTTAGCAGCTGAGATGTCGCCTTGTGCGCCAACGACATTTTTACTTTCATCAATCGCAACGCCAAACCAGCTTAAGCCCTTAATGATTGCGCTTCTGACCCATGTTGAGTTTTCGCCGATACCTGCGGTAAAGACGATTGCATCTGCACCATTTAAAACAGCAAAGTACTGACCGATATATTTTTGGATTCGATTGATAAAAACATCAAAAGCAAGCTCAGCGTCAGGATTACCTGCTTTCCTTGCTTCAATGATGTCACGCATATCTGATGAAATACCTGACAAGCCGAGTAAACCGGATTTTCGATTTAAAATATCAATCGCATCATTAATATCCGTTAAACCTAGCTTTTCCATTAAAAATGGTAGAATAGAGGCGTCAATATCTCCTGAACGTGTTCCCATCAAAACACCTGCAAGCGGTGTAAAGCCCATCGAGGTATCAATTGAGCGACCATGTCTGATAGCGGTAATTGAGCCACCATTACCAATATGTGCTGTGATTAACTTTGTTTCGTCTAATGGCTTGCCGAGCACTTCAGCTGCTTCACGACTGACATAGTAATGACTCGTCCCATGCGCACCATATTTTCTAATCTTAAAATCTTGATAATAAGCCTTAGGTAAACCGTATAAATAATTAACAGGTGGTATCGTTGCATGAAATGCTGTATCAAAGACGGCAACGGACGTAATTTCAGGCAAAATTTTCTTAAAGGCACGAATCCCTGCCGCATTAGCCGGATTATGTAACGGCGCTAGCTCTGCTAAGTCTTCAATCTTTTCCAAAACCTCATCTGTAATCAAAACGGAGTTTTTAAAGCTCTCGCCACCTGCGACAACTCGGTGTCCGACACCAGTTATCTCATCAAAGCTTGCGATAATCTTTAGATTAATCAGCTCCTCTAAGAGCTTTTGGACTGCCAATTCATGACTTGGAATGTCTTGGATTTCCTCAAACTTCTGCCCGACGCCATATTTGATTGTAAAAATCGAATCAGCTAAACCAATTCGCTCAACAATCCCCTTAGCGATAACAATCTCCTCCGGCATTTGATAAAGCTGCCATTTTAAACTTGAACTACCCGCATTTATTGCAATTGTTTTTGACATATTCTAGCTCCTTTAAATCAATTTGACATCTATTAGTCTATCAAAAAAAAACGAGGTTGAAAACGGTTCATGATAATTTAGCGGATTATTTTTGATACCATTCGTTAAATTTTGTTATAAAACTTGCTAAAATTGCTCGATCCTTCAAATCTGTTAGATGATAGACAAAGACTTCCCTTTGCTGATTGTCACTGCTCGGCTTTTCAAAGACATAAATTGCTTTTTGCACCGTATCACCCTTAAAAAATTTCTCCGGCAGATTGATAACCATTTGTAGATAGCTTGTTTTTTGTAACCATTTTGCTAGTAAATCCGACTGCTGAGAGTCAAATAAGGTCAATGGCGCTAGGAATATCCCAAAGCCGCCCGCGCGTAGATTGCGCATTGCATTTTCAATTAATAAATGATGTGCATAGGTTTTGCCCTGATTTGTCGCCGTTAAAAATTCAGCAGAAATAGCATCGTCTGGATAAAAGCCAATCGGCAAATCACTAATGATGATATCTGCTCCCTCGTGGTAACGTGTTGCATCTAGCTGCTCTAAGCGTAGCTGACTTTCAGTCAAATCAGCAATGCTTGCCGACAAATCAATTAATAAATCGTCTATTTCAAGTCCTAACAAGTTTTTTATTTTGCCACTCTTAACACCAAACTCTAGTGTTTGTGCCAAATTACCCGTCCCACTGCCAAAGTCAACAACCTTTAAAGCCGTCTGATTTGTTAGATTTTCAAGCAGGTAAGCAAAGATAAAACCGATACTGTCCGGTGTTAATGCATGATTTGCCTGTAATTGTGTTTCTTGATAGCCTTTGATGATGACTAGCTGGAACACCTTGCGCAACGCTTCAGCTGATAAATTAAGCTGCTGCAACTCTTTAAAGCCTGTTGAAGCTTCACGCATCAAATCATCTGCCACTTCTCCTCTAAGATAAGCAGCGTAGCCGACATTGTGCTCGATTAAAGCATCAAAAAAATCCGTTTTTAGCTGCTTTTGAATCGTCTGCGTATTGTATAAAATGATTTCAAACGCCTGTTCTATTTGCTCAATTTCCATTACACTTCGTCCTTTCACACTTTTACTCCTCTATTAGTTTAGCATAGACAAAGAGGAGAAGTCAGATCGTAATTTAGTAAAAAGCAGGACAAGCGGTGTTTAGTGACGTAGAAAAAGTATTTCCATCATGCAAATGTTCACAAATCTATCGCTTTCCTAGGCGTTGTTTGATGTTCGTCACCCGCAGGTCACGAACATCAAACAACGGCAAAAACTTATGCCCCAGCGGCTTACGGAAAAGCTAGTGGCAACATGCCTTAGCGGGTTTCCCTTAGGTGCTGACTAGTCAGCAACGCTTGTCCCCTGTGATTCAAAGTGCTAAAGTAGCTTGCGCAGAGAAACGAAAAATTGTCTAGTCTAGCTTTGTAGCGTGTAACGTCCGCAGGTCACAAACATCAAACAGCGCATGGACATATCTCCTGTCCTCATTAGTAATTTAGTAAAGCGACTAAAGCAATATGCCCCAGCCGCTTAGTCAACTCCTTGTTGATTGATTGCATTAACGACAATATCCACATAGGCGACCTTACCTGCTTCATCGGGATGAACATTATCTTCATAGAACCAATCCGTTTGATTCAAACTTTTTTGATACCAATCAATCAAGGTTAGATTCTTGTATTTCTTTGCCATTTTAGCTAAAAGCTGATTGACCGAGTCCTGCCATCTTCTAGTTGGCACGTGAACCGTCAGCCAGTAAACCTGACGTTTACCAATAACTTTCATCAAGCTCTCAAATTGCTGCTCGGTAAATGAACCATTTGTCCCAAGACTAATCAGCACCTTATCTGCCAAATTTCCCTCTGCCTTAAGCTTCTCTAGCTCATCAACGCTCGAGTAAACCTGACGCCCGACCTCTGCGTCAATCAACATCTGCGGATAAACCTCCTGCAATCCGTCACTGGCAGCCAGTAAGATTGAGTCTCCAAAGGCTGTTACTTTTGCTTGGTGTGCCGCAAGTATTTGCGCATCAGTTAGCTTAAACTCGCTTTTTAGCTTCGCAACCTCTGTTTGATCTAGCTTTTCAATCGCCTTTTCCAATGTTTTCTTCTTGGCAAGCAGCGCTTGATTGGCTTTGATTTTCCGCTCAATCTGAAGCGTTGCCTCGTTTTGCTTAGTAGGAGATAAAAACATTCCCAAAACACCAACAATGCTTAGAAGTAACGCCAGATAAATCGGTAGCTTCCGAAATGTCACGCCACCTCTAATAAAATCACGCACGCACTGATACGTTCTTCGGTAATTAAACTGCTTTAACGGCACTTCAACAAAACGATAAGACAACTCGGACACAAGCAAAATCAGTACTAATTCAATCAACGAGTACAGCCAGATATGGTGATTAATATCCTTAATCTTTGTTTCAAAGAAAATCATGATTGGGTATTGATATAAATAAATCCCGTAGCTACGCTTGCCCAGATAGGTAAATACTGGGTTAGTTAGCCACTTGTTTAAACTCGCACCTGGATGTGCAGTGATGACAACCAGTAGCACAGCAATCATACTAACGCCCCACATACCACCGTAGTAGATGAGTGAAGTTCTATCATTTAATACGACAAATAAAACAAGTAAGACACCAAGACTCAGTAGACCAATCCGGTCTAAAAGCCGCCTTGCCTCTGTGAGAAGCTGCGTTTTCATCTTATAACTAGGCATTAAAAAGGCAAATGCTACCCCGATTAAGATACTAAAAATCCGCGTATCCGTTCCAAAATAAACTCGTGACGGGTCGGCATTTGGCACATATAAAGCCGCCATCCAAATCGCCGAAACAATAGTTCCACCAAATAAAATTCCAAAAATTGCTGCACGCTTTTTAATTATTTTAACCAGCAAAACAAAAAGAATCGGCCAGATAAAATAAAACTGTCCCTCAATTGCTAGCGACCAAATGTGTGTAAACGGTGAGCTGTTGGCAAAGCGTTCAAAATAAGACGATCCGACCTTAATCTGCCACCAATTATTCAAATAAGTCAGAGTTGACCACGATACGCCCCGAAAGTCAGTTAATAAATTTCGTTGAAAGGCAATCATGTAAACAGAGCTGCCCAAAAGAGTGACTAGCATTGCAGGATATAGACGCTTTAGTCTACGGCAATAGAAATCTTTAATAACCAAACCTGATGTTGTGAGATATTCTTGAAGCATCAAATCAGTAATCAAATAACCGCTCAAAACAAAAAAGACAACGACACCTAAATAGCCACCGCGCATTGTATCTGGAAACAAATGGTACAAGATAACGACGATTACCGAAATCGCCCTAAGTCCATCAAACCCAGTGATATATCTAGGCTTTTTCTCATTCATATTATTCTTCCTTCATTACTCAAGCATATTTTATAATCATTTTTATCTTACATCTTAAGTTTAATGCAAAATAGCTGAGATTTCAAAGTAATTATCGTTAATTTCAAACAATTATTTTAATTAGAAAAAAAGAGGCTGAGACATAAGTCGCACCTCTGTTTAATGTTCGTGATTCACGGGAGGCAATACAGTGCCGACTAGGAAAATAGATAAATTTCCGAATATTGGCGAAAATTGACAAAAATTTCCTAATTTTCTAAGTCGTTAAACGCTGCTGCCCCACCTTCTTCTTATTTATTTCCTTTATTTCTGATGACAAATCCTTGCTTTTTCTCAGAGCTTGTCCCACGTTTTTTATCGTAAAATTTCTTATCCTTGCGGTATTTATCCTTGAAATTGCGATCCTTGCGGTTGTCATTGCGTCCTCGATTGCCACGAGAATTTCCACCACCACGGTTGTTTTTCCCTCGTTTTGTCGTCAACGGGCGCTCAGGCGTAATCTCAACCTTGGCTTGATTTTCCGGATCTTTTGCTAAGGTTTTAAGCAAAACAGCAGCAAGCTCCTCTGGCGAATGGTTTGTCAGTAGCTTTTCAGCAGACTTGGCAAACTTTTCTAGCGCATCATTTTCCTGCTCAATCGTCCGATCAATCTCCTCGATTGCTGACTTTAATGAGCCAACGAAGGCTTCCTTTTCAGTCGGCGGACGCATTGGAGACATGCGCTTCTTCGTTAAGTCCTCAATCACATGCAGGTAACCAATCTCATTTGCCGTGACAAAGGTAATTGACACGCCGTCCTTACCCGCACGTCCCGTTCTTCCGATACGGTGCACATAACTTTCTGGGTCTTGTGGAATGTCATAGTTAATAACGTGAGAAACACCACTGATGTCTAAACCACGTGCTGCAACGTCTGTTGCAACTAAGATGTCCAAGCGATTATTCTTGAAATCACGCAAAACACTCATTCTCTTTTGCTGAGATAGGTCACCGTGAATCCCTTCGGCGTTAAAGCCACGTGCTTCTAAACCACGAGATAATTCATCAACACGACGCTTTGTCCGTCCGAAAACAATGGTTAACTCTGGCTTTTCAACATCTAATAGACGTGTCATTAAATCAAATTTTTCAAATTCCTTAACACGAATATAGTATTGGTCAATCAAATCTGCCGTCATTTCCTTGGCTTTGATTTTGACATGTTCCGGATTATTCATAAATTTAACACCGATACGTTTAATCGCATCAGGCATTGTTGCTGAAAATAGTAAGGTTTGGCGTGTTTCAGGTACATTTTCAATGATTGCTTCAATATCCTCTAAAAAGCCCATGTTCAGCATTTCATCTGCTTCATCTAGCACTAAGGTTGTCACATTTGACAAATTCAAAGTTTTACGTTTGATATGGTCTAATAAACGCCCCGGTGTACCGACAACGATTTGCGGATTGTTCTTCAAGGCACGAATTTGACGACTGATGTCTGCGCCACCGTAAACAGCTTGTACCTTGACATGCTTATCACGCCCTAAGCGGAATAACTCCTCCTGCGTTTGTACTGCAAGCTCACGTGTTGGGGCAATAATTAAAGTCTGAATCCCACGTGACACATCCATTTTTTGTAGTGTTGGTAAGCCAAAAGCAGCGGTTTTCCCCGTACCTGTTTGCGCTTGACCGATAACATCTTTACCGTCCAAAGCCAGTGGAATCGTTTGAGCTTGAATCGGCGTTGCCTCTTCAAACCCAACTCGTTCAATTGACTCTAAAATTTCACTTGATAAACCTAATTCATTAAATTTCAAAAAAATCTCTCCTAAATTCTAATTCTTCGACAATCGCTCTAAGTGTCTAAAACAAAAAAGACACTTAGCTGCCGAAAAATCCTTTAAAGTCATTCCTTGAAATTATTACAGACTTTTCGGCAACCTTATAATTGTAACACGAACCTTGACGTTTCACAATGAAATAGATTAAAAAAAGTTTCACTGTGCTTTCGTCTTCATTTCACTAATCTAAGCTGTCAGGTGCAATAATTACCCCATTTGTCCTTATTAAAAATATCTTTGATTTCTACTTGCGGAACATTTATCACCGTTTGTCCTTAGCAAAAACAGCCCTAATTTCTACTTGCAAAACATTTACCGCCATTTATCTTTATCAAAAATATCCTTGACCTCTGCCAGTGAGGTAGCAAAGAGCTGCTTAATCAAAACGAGCGCTGCTTGCTGCGCTTTGCTATCTAATGTCCGTAATTTTTTAGCAAGTATTCTCAAATGTCCCTTGCCCTTGTGGGAAGTACTCACTTCAAGCATTGAAGTCACACCAGTTTCAAGAATTGCTTGATAAACGGCATCAATCACACAGGAAATCGTTTTTTCATCTAAACTCTCAAGCCAAGTTGGAACAGTTTCCTCGATATATTTGGCGATTAAATCCAACTCAGCTGCTACTTCAAAATGCTTATTTTGCACTGACCAAGTAAATGGGTCATGCTGCCAAATCAGCGATCCTGTACTTTTGATAACCGAAAAATGCTCAGGCGTGTCAAATAAGACACCAACCATTGAACCCTGCGGGACGACCTTATAAATCAAACGTGCAAGCTTTTCTGCTTGATAACTCAACGCATGATGATTAAATCCCGGTCCATCGAAATTATAAATCATTCGCAAGCGCTGACGTAACTTAGCAGCAAGCTTAATCCCCGCATAAACTGCAAGATGACCGCCCTTTGAATGACCGCCAAGATAAAAAGGCGCTGTGTGTGTTTGGCAAAATGCCTCAACATATGCCAATGCTGCCGCCTGCGAAGGTATATTTTTCAAAAAGGACATATTAAAATCCTCCTTCCAACCTAAAAAGGTTGTATCCGTTCCACGAAAGGCTAGATAAAACAATTCAGCTGTCAGCTGGAAGGTAATTGCTGCAAATTGCAGCTCTTTTTCTACGTCATTATCGCTCTGATAAGCTGACCAATGAACACTACAAAAACGTGAACTCCGGCTTAGTAGCTCCAATAATATCCCGTCTGATTCGGCATTAAAGGAGCTTTTAACGACCTCTGATAGATGTTCTGCCTTAACTTCTGCAAAGCAGCTGACCTCTTCTTTAATTAGATAAGCATAATCAAAGTAAGCTGCCTCAGCTAAGATGAGCGCATCAATCTCATTAAATGATGATTTTTCAAAAGGCAGATTGCCGTATCTTTCAAGATAGGTAAGCATGTTTGTCATCAGAAAAGCTCCTTTTTGTGCTAATCCTTATGTTTCTTAACGTAGTAAAAAACAGGTATGCCTAGCGCAGTTATCCCAATACCGATTAATGCCAGCACAGTTTGCTGAAAAAGTGTTGATAGCATAATATACAAAGCGCCAATAATCGCAATGACTGGCACAACCGGATAGCAAACTACTTTGTACGGTCTAACTAAGGACGGCTCACGACGGCGCAAGATAAAGACTGCAATGAAAAGCAAAAGCGAAAACGTCCACGTAACAAAAATCGCCAGATTCGTCAATAAATCAAATGTTCCCAAAAACATCATTATTAGGGATAAGAAAACAGTAAAAATAGCACTAAGCGTTGGAATTGAAAATCGATTTAGCTTTGAAAATGCTCGGCTAAAAGGCAGACTGCCCTCAAGCGCCAAAGCATAAGGCACACGAATTGCCGTCAGTGTATAACCATTAATTGCACCATAAACTGAGATTAAGATTCCAATCGTCACAAGCTTGCCACCCTGTGCGCCAAAAATCAACTGCGCTACTTCGCTAGCAGCATTTTGATTGCCAGCAATCTCTCCGATTGACAGATATTTCAAGAAAACATAGCTGACTAAAATATAAACAACTGAAATCGCAGAAAGTCCGACGATAATCGCCCTTGGGAGATCTCGCTCCGGTCGCTTCATCTCACCTGCAACATTCCCCAAGCCAAGCCAGCCATCAAAGGCAAACATACTCGCAACAATCGCAGCTCCCAGACCTGCAACTAATGAAACATGGTATCCCGCAGTAATCGGAATTAAAGAAATACTCACCTCACCCTTACTCAATAAACCAAATCCGACAATCAAAGCTAATGGAATTAGTTTAAGAATCATAAAGATTGATAATGTACCTGTTGCGACCTTTGTTCCCAATAAATTAATCAACATGACACTAATCGTGACAAGAAAAGCAATCGGCAAAAGTAGAGCGCGATCTAAATGAAATAAATTAATACATTGCGTTGCCCAAATAATCGCAAGCGCTGCAGTGTTTGCTGGATAATAAACCAACATCTGCACCCAACCAAATAAAAAGCCCCAGATTTTACCATAAGTATGCTCCAAATACTTAACTGCACCACCTGTTTTGGGAATGGCTGTCGCAAGCTCTGCAACCGTCAAGCCACCAGCAATCGTAAAAATACCTGAGAATATCCACGCTAAAAGGGCTAAATTTGCCGAACCTGTCGCTTGAGCCATTGCTGAAATCTTAAAAAAGACACCTCCGCCAATCACTGTACCAACTACTGTCGAAAGCGCACCAAACAAGCCGATTTCCTTTTTCAATTCTCTATTTGCCATTCTCGTCCCCTTATATTTAATAATTTGATTATCTTATTTTAGCGTAAAGTGAAAGAAACTTGTAGCCCTTGACCTTTAAAATTTTAAAAAATAGTGAAAAGCGCCAAAAGAGGCGGCTGAAACTATTGTCACAGCCTTAATTATGATTCGTAATATACGGGTGGCGACTAGAAAAGTGATAAATTTTGAAGTTTTGTCCTCAATTTCTACATCGCTAAACGCCGCTATCTCGCTTTTTCCTCTATATTCTCCGTTATTCCTCTATCTCATGTAGGCGACCGATTGTATAATAACGCTCCGCCATGGTGTCAACTTCCTTTTTTAACTCATCAACCATCACTGCTTCATCAACTGTTCGGATGATTTTACCACGTTTAAAGAGCATGCCCTTACCACGACCACCAGCAAGACCAATATCTGCTTCACGTGCTTCCCCAGGACCATTTACCCCGCAGCCTAGGATAGCAACCGTAATCGGTGCTTTAATCTTTTCGATATAGCTTTCGATTTCTTCGGCGACTGGAATGAGGTCAATCTCGATTCTACCGCAGGTTGGGCAGCTAATCAAGCTAGCTGCGTTGCTAGCCAAGCCGTATGCCTTTAAAACTTCTCTGGCAACTTTGATTTCCTCAACCGGATTAGCCGATAAGGACACTCGGACAGTATTGCCAATGCCCATTGAAAGCAATGCACCAAGACCTGCAGCAGATTTGATTGCCCCAGAAAATAGCGTGCCGGCTTCGGTAATTCCCAGATGGAGTGGATAAGAAAAGCTACGACTTGCCAAGTCATAAGCGGCAAGCGCCAATTCAACATTGCTTGCTTTAAGCGATACAATGATGTCTTGAAAATCCAAATCCTCCAAGATTTTGATATGCTCAAGCGCCGATTCAACCATTCCTTCGGCGGTTGGATAGCCGTATTTAACTAAAAATTTCTTCTCTAGGCTGCCGGCATTGACACCAATTCTAATCGGAATCCCCTTAGCCTTGCAGGCTGCTACAACCTTTTCTACACGGTCAATTCGACCGATATTCCCCGGATTAATTCGGATTTTATCGACACCTGCTTCAATTGCTTTGAGTGCTAGGCGGTAATCAAAATGAATATCTGCCACTAGTGGAATATGGATTTGCGCTTTAATCTGACTTAATGCCTCAGCTGCCTCAGCTGTCGGTACAGCGACACGGACAAGCTGACAGCCGGCTTCCTCAAGCTCATGGATTTGTTTGACTGTCGAAGCGACATCCTCCGTCTTAGTTGTGCACATGGATTGAATGATTAAATCATTAGCACCACCAATCGTTAAATCGCCAACTCTTACTTTTCTTGTATTTTTCCGATGTATTCTATCGTTCATTTCAAAATCTCCTATTCAATAATACCGATAATGCCCGCCGTCCTTTTAGATAGCCTAAAAATGCGCTCCCTTCTAAGATAACCAAGCCTAAAATAAAGCAATGCTTAAAGTATTCTTCCGGCAAAGCTAGGATAATCGGGTCAAGGGATGGATAAAAAAGCCAGCTATTATCCCTAAAAATCAACTGATGAAAGCTGATAAAGAATGAATCAAAGCCCACTAAGATTAAAAAAACTAGGGCAAGTGGTGTAAACAGCAGAATACGCATTGGATTAATCAAGCGCCAAAATTGCTTCGTTCTTGCTAACTCCCGCCAGAAGCTAACTGCAATCGGCAAACTGATTAAAAAAATCGCTTGAGTCAGATGAAATAACAGCTTGACGTCTAAAAAATGTTTTAACCCACTTGTCGAGCTTTTAAAGTCCGGCAAGGCTAAGCTATGCTGAAAAGGATTGAGCAGATAATTCATCAATACATCATAATTCTTGGCAATCACCTGATCTGACAGTCCTGTCTGAGCTGCTAAATCATAGTGCTTTAAATCCAATAAATACAGCCACTTACTATAGATTGGAACTAAGACAGCAAGGCTGATTAAAAAGAGGATAAACACTGCAAGCTTGATGTTAAATTTCATTTGAAATCCCACTCGTCTAAGCTTTCAAGAACAAAGGTCGGTGCAACAGGCAGACCTGCTACTTCATCTGGCTTAGTAAATCCTGTCGTGACAAGTAGCGTGTCAATGT